>DATDIX010000311.1:0-2229 GCA_036520835.1 Chitinophagaceae bacterium
TGCTCTTTTCATCAATTTGATAAACGATGGGGTTGATACCTGTCATCACGATCCTGCCGCCGCGGTCAAGATAATTGCGGATGATACTTTTCTTCCCGTTTTCGATCACGGACAATGGAAAATAACAAGTAGCAAATACGATCACTGAGAGGTTCGCTGTTTTGTTCGACATGAAATAGGCCAGTGAATCGGAACCGATCACTTTATATCCGTTATTCCGCAGATAGTTCCGGATCAGCAGGTCACTGTTGCCGCGGAAATAAATATTCACGCCGGGCTCATAATACACATAGCGGGTAAGACCCTCTTTATACTGCCTCCTGTCTTTATGACCGCTTAATGCATATAAGTGCCCATCATCGGAGCCGGCATACACGAGATCATCACTCCATACCGGCGAAGACATGATCTTATTGTTTGCTTTGAATTGTGAAATGAGTTTACCTGTTCGCAGACCGATACAATACAATTGCCCGTCAAAACTACCTGCATATACCTTATCACCCACAATCAGCGGCGACGCCCATACTGCGAGGGAAGTTCTGCATTTCCATATCTCCCTGCCTGTTTCAAGATTCACTGCCTGTACAAATCGTCCATCAGAAGTACCTGTCACCACAAAAGAATCTTTAACAGCCACTGCAGAGATCACCCATGAAACACGGTGATCCACTTTCCAGATATTCTTTCCATTATCCGCATTGACACAATAAAGAAAACCGTCCCTTGCCCCAAATATTACTTTATTACCCACCACAACAGGACTTGAGGTTATAGCCCTTCGGTCAAAACCGTAATCCTCGTTATTCATCGTATCCCCGTTTATCCTGTACTGCCATAGTTCCTTGCCTTTTTTTATATCCACGGCATATAAACTGGCTTCAGTATCTCCAAATAAGACGGTACTATTGTAAATGGCTGCGGTACTTCTAATGATCCCTTTGCATTTGAATTTCCAGGTCAGTTTGCCTGTCCGCGGATCCAACGCATAGAAAAACCCATCGTCCCCTCCTACCAGCAACTTACCATCATATAGAACGGGTGATGAATGATAGTAATCATATCTCCAGGAATAACTTAGTTTTTCGCCCATATCAAATTTCCACAGCATTTTGCCGCTGGCTTCATTCAACACATAAACTGTTTGCCTGTTATCAGCAAAGTATATTTTCCCGTTATCACCGATAGCAGAGGAATGAATAGCTTCCCCGGTATGGTATTTCCATTTTACATCACCTGTTCTTTTATCGAGTGCAAAAAAATCTCCTTTTGCATTGCCAAAATAAACAGAGCCGCCTTTTACAAGCGGGGTGGCACGAACAGGAGAGCCGGTATATACTGACCAGGCTTTTGTATCATACACTTTTTCATCTGCCTGTAAGATGACTCGTTGAAATAAAGGAGATACCGGTTGCGCAATAATAACCAGGGGAAACCCGAACAGTAACAATAGAGGTATAATACGCATATTCAATAAAAGTAGTTAATCCCCATTCATCCATTTGCGGAATCCCGGAGCCGTTTCCTGGCTGATAATTATCTGGTGAGTAGGCAACTGCAATGTAAGATCGACCTGTAACTTTACTTTTTCATAGGTCTTATAACTTTTTATAAAAGCAATATTGATGATATACTGCCGGTTGGCCCTGAAAAAAATCTGGCTGTCGAGTTGCTGGTACAAGTCAGACAGGTTCCTGTCCCCAATATATTTTTTTCCTTCCTTATCCATTACATATACGACCTTGTTTTCTGTATAGACCATCACTATATCATCCATCTTTATTGCAACGTTCTCCAGTCCTCTCCTGGCGATCAGCCTTGTTTTAGGTTTATGAAGAAATGAGCTGACAAAGGATTGATGCCCGTTGAAATGCTTTTCAAGTGTCTTATAACGGGCAATAGCTTTTGCTACGTCCCTTTCATCAACCGGTTTCAGCAAATAATCAATACCGTTGTGCTCAAAGGCATTAACGATGTAATTGTCATAGGCTGTTACAAAGATGACGGGGCTGTCGATATTGACCTTATTAAAAATATCAAAGGAAGTTCCGTCGGGCAATTGAACATCGGAAAAAATAAGATCGGGAAGCTCGTTGGCGGAGAGGTATTCGATACTTTCCTTTACTGTTGAAAAACTGCCGATGATCTCCATTTCACCTGAAACGGCGGTTAATATCCTTTTGAACTCTTCGGCAATGAGTCTTTCGTCCTCGATGATGATCGCTTTTA
>DATDIX010000312.1:0-3287 GCA_036520835.1 Chitinophagaceae bacterium
AATGAAAAGCAAAGATCATTTGGTTATGCCATGCAAAGTATGTTCATTGGCGCTGCTTCATTTATCGCCGGGTTCTTACCCAGGTTACTCGTTGACTGGTTTGGATTTTCAAGAGAAAAAGGAGAAGGCGGTATCCCGCAAAATATCATGTGGTCATTTTATATCGGCGCCTTTGTATTTTTCGGGGCCGTGCTGTATACAGTTTTGAGAAGCAAAGAATACCCGCCCTCCGACCCAAACTGGAAGGAAAATATAAAGAAGGAGCATAGTGGTGGTTTTATGGGAGGCGTTAAAGAAATTTTCTCCTCGGTCAAAACTATGCCAAGTCAAATGAAACGACTGGCCGTAGTTCAATTTTTGACCTGGCCTGGATTGTTCCTTATGTGGTTCTATTATAGTACCGGTGTAGCCACGAATATTTTCGGAGGCAATGCACGAACAGATAGTGAGACTTATACCAAAGGGCTAGAGCATGCCAGTAACACTTCTGCCATTCTTAATCTTGTCACATTTGCTTTTTCATTTACTATTCCCTTCTGGGTTGCAAAAACCGGTAAAAAATTAACTCACGTAGGTTGCCTCCTGATTGGCGGTCTCGGATTGATATCTGTTGACTTCATCAAAGAACCATGGATGCTTTATATATCCATGAGTATGGTGGGCATTGCCTGGGCTTCCATTCTTTCCATGCCTTATTCAATGCTTGCCGGTGTGCTGCCACAGGAAAAAATGGGAGTATATATGGGTATCTTTAATTTCTTTATTGTGTTGCCGGAAATCATCGCTTCTTTATTTTTTGGAAAGATCATGGAAAATTATTTACACAACGACCGGCTTACCGCAGTATTGATTGGCGGGTTATTGCTTTGTGCTGCGGCTGTTGTTTGCTTATTCATAGTTAAAGAATCAAGAACAAAGGAGGAATTATGAAGAAGACTGGCATGATCCTGTTCGTATTAATCTACTTTCAGTCATTTTTGTTTTCGCAGAATGTCTATCCCTCCAACTGGTGGGTGGGAATGAAAAACCAGCAGCTCCAGTTAATGATCCACCATAAAGACATTGCGAATATTATTCCCATGTACAAACTGCCGGCCACGGGAATAAAACTGGCGGAAGGCATAACGCTGAAAGCTGTTCACAGGGTGGAAAATCCAAATTATATTTTTGCCGATCTTATCATTGATAAAAATGCCAAACCGGGAACCCGCAATTTATCTTTTACAAAACCGGGAACCCCTTTTACCATTAAGTATGAACTGAAAGCCCGCAGCAAAGAAAATGGCAAGACAAGAATACAGGGGATCACTTCCAAAGATTTTATTTACCTGATGATACCTGACCGTTTTGCCAACGGCGATCCCTCCAACGATATCATAGATGGGTACAGGGACCGTGAAAACGATAAGAAGAATATGTTCTCCCGCCATGGCGGCGACTTTAAAGGCATTCAAAGCAAGTTTGATTATTTCAACCAGCTTGGCGTTACTGCATTATGGCTTACCCCCATCATTGAAAACAATACGGATAAGATGAGAGAGTGGGGGAATGATATCGCCGGTTACCATGGTTACTGGTTCACCGATCATTACGAGGTTGATAAACGATTGGGCGGTAATGAAGGCTATCTCGAATTCTGCAATGACGCACATAAGAAAGGGATCAAGGTGATTCAGGATGCCGTGTATAACCATGTAAGCAAGCAGCATTGGTTCGTTCTCGATCCGCCCACCAGGGACTGGATCAACAACTGGCCCGTATTTACAGGGCCCAATCACCGCGAAGAAACTTTATTTGATCCTTATGCATCTGAGTATGATAAAAAATTGATGCTGGATGGCTGGTTCATTGATCACCTTCCTGATCTTAACCAGCGCAATCCATTCCTTGCTAATTTTTTGGTGCAGCATGCCATCTGGACAACAGAATACTTTGGCATTGACGGCTGGCGGGTGGATACTTACAAATACTGTGATGAAGCATTCCTGAACAGGGTAAATAAAGCATTGGAAACAGAATACCCCGGCATTACCATCTTTGGTGAAGCCTGGGTCAATACGCCCATTGCGAATGCCTACTTCACGCAGAACAATATGAACATTCCCTTTAAGCATAATGCCAATAGCGTAATAGATTTCCAGGTTTGTTTTGCAATGCTGGCGGGAATGGGTCTTTCGCAGGATGGGGCCGGTGGTGTAAATAAATTATACACGACGATGGCGCAGGACCTCGTGTATAAGAACCCGATGCGCAATTGCATTTTCCTGGATAACCATGATATGGACCGGGTGTTCTCCTCCGTAGATGATGACTGGGGCAAATTAAAGATCGGGCTGACCTGGCTGCTGACCATACGCGGCATTCCGCAATTGTATTATGGCACTGAAGTATTGATGAAGAATAAAAAAACAGGTTTGGATGGCGCTTCGGTGAGAGAAGATTTTCCCGGGGGATGGAGCAGCGACACCGTTAGCAAGTTTAACGCTAAAGGCCGCAATGATAAAGAGAACGAAACATTCAATTACATAAGCATCCTGGCTAACTACCGGAAAAGATCTTCTGCGCTTACAACTGGCAAAACAACACAATTCGTTCCGGTGGACGGTGTATATACTTTTTTCCGCTACGATACCAAACAGACCGTGATGGTAGTTGTCAATACCAGTAATAAAGCGGCCAAACCCAACTGGGAGAGCTATGCTGAAAGAACAAAAGGCTTTACCACTACCAGGGATGTGGTAAGCGGCAGGACCATATTATTTCATGAACTGGAGCTGCCACCAAAAAGCTGTTTCGTGGTGGAATTATTAAAATAAGAGCCGGATTTCTTTAATTTCACTTTTCATCAGCAATAAAAGTGAAATGAAAGTAGCTTTCTTCAGCACCAAATCTTACGACAGGGAATATTTTGATCTCCTCAACAAGGGCCATCAATTATCTTACTTTGATGCATCACTGGGCGCTGACACAGCCCTGCTGGCAAAAGGGCATGGAGCAGTTTGCTTATTTGTAAATGATAAGGCCAATAAAGAAACCATTGAACAGCTCGCCGCCAACGGCATTAAACTGATCGCCCTGCGATGTGCCGGTTTTAACAATGTTGATCTTGATGCGGCTGCAAAAAATACTATCAAAGTAGTAAGGGTGCCGGCCTATTCACCGGAAGCGGTGGCGGAACATGCTGTTGCATTGATACTGACACTGAACCGAAAAACACATAAAGCCTATAACCGGGTAAGGGAAGGTAATTTCTCGCTGGAAAAACTAACAGGCTTTAACCTGCATGG
>DATDIX010000313.1:0-3171 GCA_036520835.1 Chitinophagaceae bacterium
TGCAGCTGATCCAATCCATGATCAGCAAGACAAAGCAGGATATTTCTGACAACAGTATTTATTTCCTGGTCTGGGGCTGGATCACTTTTATTGCCTGCACCGGGCAATTCGTGCTCAAGCATATCATCGGGTATGAAAAGCATTATATGGTATGGACCATTATTATTATCGGGATCGTATTTTCCATTTACCAGGGCAGGAAAGAAGATAAGGTGACCGGGGCAAGGACCTACGTGGGTGAAAGTATAAAACACCTGTGGGCCGGTATGGCCATCAGTTTTTTTGTGCTCGGTATGATCCTGACCAAACTGGGATGGGGCATGTCCATCTTTCCTTTTTTTATCATGCTCTATGGCCTGGGTACATTTGTGTCAGGCAGTATCATCCAGTTCAGGCCCCTGGTCATCGGCGGTATCCTTGCCTGGGCGCTGGCTATCGGTTCCACTTTTGCCAGTTACGATTACCAGATGCTCTTTGGCGCTGCAGCTATCCTGGTCAGTTATATTATTCCTGCCTACCTGTTGCGCCGAAAAAGAAAAATTGCCAATCAATAATTCATTAAGATATGAACCAGTCAGAAAAAGAACTTACCGGGAAAGAAAGCCTTGAACTGATCGCTATGATGATCAACAAGGCAAAAGATTCTTATTATGATACAGGAGTAAGCGCTATCATGTGGGGTGCGGTTATTGCTTTTTGCTCACTGGAAAGGCTGGCAGAACTGCAATTTGGTTATCGCCTCCCGTTTGATATTTACCTGCTTACCATTGTGGCGGTCATCCCGCAGGTAATTTTTTCGATCAGGGAAAAGAAGGAAAGAAAAGTAAAGTCGTATGATGATGCGTATATGGATTATATCTGGCTGGGCTTTGGTATCTGTATCTTCCTCATGATCTTTATTATTAATTCCGTTTTCAGTGTATGGGGCCCGGTGGCGGAAGAGTACAAAAACCTGAGCGGCCATCGTTCTGCATTCCAGTTCAGTGAATTTATCGCACCGCTTTTTTTGCTGCTTTACGGGCTGCCTACATTCATTACCGGGGCTGCCTGTAAATTCAGGCCCATGCTATGGGGCGGTCTCTTTTGCTGGGCCTGCTGCATCATTGCGATTTATACCACGATGAAAATTGACCTGTTGCTGACAGCGGCATCAGCTATCATGGCCTGGCTGGTACCCGGGATATTAATGGAAAAAGAATACAGGATATATAAAAAGGAACAAGCACGCCTTCATGTTTAAAGATCTCGACCCTATATTGCATTCGCAACTGCGGCTGGCCGTTGTTTCACTGCTGATCAGCGTGAAAGAAGCCGAATTCACTTTCCTGAAAGAGAAAACGAATGCCACTGCCGGCAACCTGAGTGTGCAGATACAAAAACTGAAAGATGCCGGCTATATTGAAGTGATCAAACAGTTCAAGGATAATTACCCGCAGACCATCTGTAAAATAACCCCCGGCGGTATCAAAGCCTTTGAAGTGTACGTGGCCAACCTGCAGGGCTATCTTAACCAGTAAGCATAAAAAAGGCCCTTTAGAAAAAGGGCCCTTTGTTTGGTGCTCTAAGTGTATAAAAAATTAACAACGTGGATCACCCCTCAAAAAATTTATGGTTGCTGACAGTTCTGTTAAAGCAAATGATCTTTACGGATGAAAAAGTAACGGGATGTTCGCTAGTGGCTGTAAAAGGGATTTGAGCAGGCAGTCTTTGGTGGAATATCATACTCAGGGTAGCGATTAAAATTTGTTTATAACCGGTCTCATTACCTGTGTTTTTGAATCGTATTCAAAACCTCCCAGAGAAGACCGGAACTGTTATTAAGTGATGGGGTTCAGCTAACCAGTGGCGGCAAAACTAACCGGGCCCCGCATGATCAATCGTAGTTTTCCGTATAAAAATGTGGTTTTCCGAACCGCAGGACAAACCTAATACGGAGGGCCTGTTTTTGCAAATCTTTGAGAAGAAATATTTTCAGGACGAATGACTGGTAAATAAATTTAATTTGATGGAATGGTTTCAATAGGATGACGGTTTTTTGCACAGTTCATGTTAACGACAGGTTTTTAAAAAGGCAATAAGTCTGGTTCAATAAACTCTCTTTTTGCTATTTCAGAGCTGAAAATATCTAATTTGTAATGAGAAGACATCAATTCTTTGAAATTGGATTTTAACCTTGGAAATTCAGCAATAAAAGCGGAGAAGTCATCTGCATTGGTTTTCGTCATGAAATGATTGACTGCATTTACGGCAGCAACCGTAAGCGTCATGTTGTATTTATCTTCTGTGTTAACAGATTTTGTAAATACAATCAATTGACTGCAGATGTTTTTAATTGCAATTTCCCGGCCATACTTCCTGATATGGATCCAGGCTAACCTTAAATGTGCTTCATGATTAAAAACAGCAGGACTCAGTGTGCAACTTTCAAACTGCTGCTCAAATTGCTCGTCAGTAAGATCGAAATGAGATGACATATTATTATTATTAAGTGGCATATTACTTCATTCTTTAAGGGCCTGCTTAACCTGTCTGTAACGGACAAGGTTTTATGCAGGTTGGGAATTAGTATTCCGTCTGCCCATAGCTGCTGTTGAAATGTTTGTTTAGATGAAGTTAAGAATTAATGCCCAAAGTTGATGTGTCTGCCGGGAACCAAAGCCTGGCTTTGTAGTTAGCTGAAGTTTGTTTGTCCTGCCATGTTTGCGCAAAAATTTTTTGTTGTGCGAAGTTATCTACGGTATTGTTTAACTTTCAAAAACAGTCCAAGTCAGATTCTCTTGCTCCTTGGTCTTAGATTTCTCTATTTTTTCAATAATTGATTTTCTATGGGCGGCACCACACATAAAAATTGCCGAACCGAAATGATTATTGTTACAATAGGAATATATGTTCTGAATCATTGGATTTTCGTAGGCGTCAATATCTGCTTTAACTATTTTGTCCATGTCGCTATTATTTAAAATCCGGCTTTCTAACACTCGCATTTCTTCTTGAAGATTTATGCATTCTAAACTATTGAGAAATTTAAATCCATGCTCGGCGGCCAAGGAATTGAAATTATCAATCAATTTTTGTAGTTCTCTATTTTGACAAACTATTTTGATTTTTTTTTGAAAAGCATCTGATAGGCCATTTTCACACACAGGAACATATACGAAAGAGGTATTGGAG
>DATDIX010000314.1:0-2051 GCA_036520835.1 Chitinophagaceae bacterium
CAATCCGGGAATGTGCTGGGTAATGCGACAGTACTGGTTGAAGGATACAATTCAACTGCGGGCATTACCGACTCACTTGGAAATTTCAGAATAAAAAATGTTCCGATAGGGAGACAAACTATAAAGGTATCACTGGTGGGATATGAAGAAGCATTTATCCGGAACATAGAAGTGACTTCTTCAAAGGAAGTGGTGCTGGAGATACGGTTAAAAGAAAGGATCAAAAAACTGGAGGAAGTGATCGTAAGATCAGGAAAGCAAAAGAACAGGGCATTGAATGAAGCGGCCGTGGTAAGTGCCAGGCAATTCAGCGTGGATGAAGCCGTGCGGTATGCCGGTACAAGAAATGACCCAAGCCGGATGGCGCAGAATTATGCCGGGGTCAGCGGGGCCAATGATGCCAGGAATGATATCATTATCCGCGGCAATTCACCATCCGGACTGCTCTGGCGTATGGATGGGATCGATATTCCCAATCCCAATCACTATAGCACACTCGGATCTACGGGTGGGCCTGTAACTATCTTAAATACTAATACGCTGAAGAATTCGGATTTCATCACAAGCGCATTCCCTGCACAATATGGAAACGCAGTGGCCGGTGTATTTGATCTGCGCATGCGGAATGGAAACAATGAAAAGTATGAGTTCCTGGGACAGATGGGTTTTAATGGTTTTGAATTTGGCGCCGAAGGTCCGTTAAGCGGCACAAGCAAATCATCCTTTGTTGTCAACTACCGTTATTCCATGGTGGCTACCATTCAAAAACTGGGACTTGATGTAGGTACGGGATCAGCTACACCTTATTACCAGGATATAAATTTCAAAGTGAATATACCCACTCAAAAAGCAGGCACATTCAGTTTGTTTGGTTTGGGCGGTGAAAGTCATATAAAGTTTGATGCCATTGACGAGGATAATCTCTATTCAACCAATGATGGTAGTCTGCGGGAAAGGACCTTCCGTTCCTTAACAGGAGTGACCGGGCTTACCCATACTTATTTTTTTAATCCAACTGCTTCAGGAAAGATCATGCTGGCTGTGTCGGGCTTTGACTCAAAATACCAGGAGAATTTTTACAATACCAAACCGGATAGTATTGCGTTTTATAAAAAGAATGTGCAGGTAAAATATTCCGCCGGTTATACTTTCAATAAAAAGTTCAATTCGAAGAACCAACTGACAGCGGGGATAGTAGCTGACCTCAGTAAGCTGACGCTCAGGAATGATTATATACCCGATGGCGATTCTGTACTTACCACTTTTTTTGATGCTAAGGAAAATGCAACGCTGCTAAAGGGCTTTGTCAATTTTGCCCATCGCTTCACGGATAAATTGTCAACTAATTTTGGCCTGTATCAACAAATATTTACATTAAATAATTCTTATAGTATTGAGCCCCGTTGGAATCTCAGGTACCAGTTCAGGCCCGATCAGTCATTTTCATTTGGCGCCGGCCTGCATAGCCAGACCCAGCCACTGGAAGTTTATTTTTATGAAACCCAAAATGGTAATGGTGAAAAGGAACTGACCAATAAGGAACTGGACTTTGTAAAAAGTGCGCATGGGGTATTCGGTTACGACATAAGCTTTTCAAAACAACTCCGGCTGAAGGCTGAAGTGTATGGACAATATATTTTCAATGCAGCAGTAGAGAAAACAGCTTCTTCTTTCAGTATGCTGAATGCCGGCGCTGATTTTTATTTTCCTGACAAAACCAACCTGGTGAATAATGGTAAAGGATATAATTATGGTGTGGAACTGACCCTGGAAAGATTTCTCGATAAAGGATTTTATTACCTGGTCACCACTTCACTCTTTGAATCAAAGTATACAGGAAGCGATAATGTATGGAGGAATACGGCTTTTAACAGCAATTATGCGATCAACCTTCTCGGAGGCAAAGAATTCAAACTAAATAAAAAATCATCCATTGGTATTGATACTAAATTGGCGATCGCAGGTGGTCAGCACTATACGCCGTTTGATTATTTAGCTTCTGAAGCAGCAGGCTATGTTGTATTCAAAGAGGATGAAGCGTACAGCCTGCA
>DATDIX010000315.1:0-2512 GCA_036520835.1 Chitinophagaceae bacterium
ATGAAAAAAGTAAAAGTAAATGCCTGGCAGGTGGCCCTGGTATTCAAAAATGGTGAGTACAAGCGTATGCTGACAGCAGGTAAATACTGGTTCTGGAAGCGTGAAGATGTGTATGTCTATGACATCACCAAACCATTTGCAGCACCGGTAGAACTGAATATCCTGCTGCAGGATAAAGCCCTGGCTGACATCCTGCATGTGGTGGAAGTAAAGGACAATGAGATCGTACTGCAATACGAGAACGGTTTGCTGAAACAGGTACTGACCGCCGGTCGTTATACTTTCTGGAAATCCGTTGTGCAGTATGCATTCGTTCGTGCCGATATCAGCAAGATCGCCATCACTGAGAACATTGACCGTGCTACTTTGCTGAGTAAGCATGTTGCGCCTTATGTCCGTAACCTGAGTGTGGAGAACTATGAAAAGGCGGTGCTGTTCATTGATGGTAAGTTTGACAAAGTGCTGGAAAGCGGTGTGTACTATTGGTGGAAGAACAACATTGCTGTTCATATTGCACGGGTGGATATGCGCCAGCAACAACTGGAAGTGAACGGCCAGGAGATACTGACCAAGGACAAGGCGGCTTTGCGTATCAATGCCTGGGCGCAGTACAAGGTAGCGGATATTGAAAAAGCCGTACTGGAAAACAAAGAGTATGATAAACAATTGTACGTGGCTTTCCAGCTGGCACTGCGTGAATATGTGGCCGGTTACAGCTTTGATGAGTTGCTGGAAAAGAAAGAGAGCATTGTTCCTTTCGTTCTGCACCAGGTGAAAGAAAAAGCGGTGGCGTTGGGTATTGAGGTGAGTGGTTTCGGTATCCGTGATATCATCCTGCCGGGTGATGTAAAGGAGATCATGAACCAGGTATTGATCGCCGAGAAAAAAGCGCAGGCGAACACTATCATGCGCCGTGAAGAGACTGCCAGCACCCGTAGCCTGCTGAACACTGCCAAACTGATGGAAGAAAATGCGATGTTGTGGAAACTGAAGGAAATGGAATATGTAGAGAAGATCGCAGACAAGATCAGCAACATCAGTGTAAGTGGTAACGGTATGCTGATAGAACAGCTTAAACAGATCTTTGTGCCGGCGAAGTAAAATAAGTTAGGTCGCATTAAAAAAGCGACCTAACTTTTAAAATAATTATTATGTCGAAACTTAAAATATCAGGAAAAAAATTACGTGCAATCGGCTACCCGGAGGGCCCGGTGGTAAGCATTGCCATGAATGTGATGGAAAAGAATTTCAAGCATCATTCAAAGGAACAGGCATTGGAGATATTGAAAGAAGTATTGCAAACCCCGGAGAATTATGCAAACGATGAAGTATTGGGTTTAATAGCAAAACAGTTATTGCCTACCCTTCGGCAAGCTCAGGGTGACAATGCTGTGTCATTAAACAATTCCGGTATCCAGTTCAATGTCTTCGGACAGGAACATATTGAGGAAGGCGCCATGCACCAGATGTATACTGCCGCTAAATTGCCAATTGCTGTGGCCGGGGCATTAATGCCCGATGCGCATAGCGGTTATGGTTTACCAATTGGCGGAGTGTTGGCAACAGAGAATGCTGTGATTCCTTATGGAGTAGGAGTGGATATTGGCTGCCGGATGTGTTTAAGCATTTTTGATATTGATCCAAAAGAGCTAATACAAAGAGAAGCTTACTTCACAAGAGAGATCAACGAAGCTACTTTGTTTGGCAGCGGTGGACAGTTTGACCGTGCAGCAGATCATGAAGTGATGGAGAATAAGGCTTTCTATGAATTACCATTGCTGAAGAATTTGCATGGAAGGGCATGGAAGCAATTGGGCTCGTCCGGTTCGGGAAACCATTTTGTAGAGTTTGGTACTGTAGAGATAACGGAAAAAGACGAAGTGTTAGGTGTCGATGCCGGAACTTATACAGGGTTATTGTCTCATTCAGGTTCAAGAGCATTGGGCGCCAATATCGCCAACCACTATACAAAGATCGCTATCAGCAAACGCCGTTTACCGCAGGATGCAAAAAACCTCGCCTGGCTCATGTTGGATGAAGAAGAAGGTATAGAGTACTGGCTGGCTATGAATCTCGCTGGTGATTATGCTTCGGCTTGTCACCATATCATTCATGCAAAAATTGCAAAGCAATTAGGCCGTAAGCCAATGACAATGGTAGAGAACCATCACAATTTTGCCTGGAAGGAAAAATGGGAAGGAAAAGATGTGATCGTTCATCGCAAAGGTGCGACACCGGCAGGTAAAAATGTATTGGGCATCATCCCGGGATCAATGACCGCAGCAGGATTTATCGTTAAAGGAAAAGGAGAAAACGCTTCTGTCAATTCGGCCTCACATGGAGCAGGAAGAAAGATGAGCCGTACCAAAGCAATGGCATCTGTTACCGATAAGCAATTGAAGGATGAACTAAATAAGCATGGAGTAAAATTGTTAGGCGGAGGCCTGGATGAATCACCTTTTGCTTATAAGGATATAGAAGTGGTGATGAAAAGCCAGCAGCAATTGGTTGA
>DATDIX010000316.1:0-4085 GCA_036520835.1 Chitinophagaceae bacterium
AGAGAAGCCTGATCTTATCCTCTTTACCGGCGACCTGGTTAATAATACGGCCAATGAAATGGATGAATACATGGATATTTTTAATAAACTGAATGCTCCACTCGGCGTGTATTCAACATTAGGTAACCATGACTACGGCGATTATGTGAACTGGAACAGCAAGGAAGAAAAGACAGCAAACCTGGAAAGATTAAAACAGGTTCATGCTGATCTCGGCTGGCGCTTATTAATGAATGAACATGTGGTCTTGGAAAAAGGAGAAGATAAAATTGCCGTGATCGGGGTGGAAAACTGGAGTGCCAAGGCCCGCTTTCCAAAGTATGGAGATCTGAAAAAAGCGCATGATGGGGCAGCCTCTTATCCATTCAAGATCCTGATGAGCCATGATCCCTCTCATTGGGATGCTGAGGTCAGGCAGTATTATAAGGACATAGACCTGATGCTGGCAGGCCATACCCACGGCATGCAGTTTGGCGTTGAAATACCCGGGTTCAAATGGAGCCCTGTTCAGTACGTTTACAGGCAATGGGCTGGCTTACATGAAGATGGCCCCCAGAAGCTATATGTCAACAGGGGATACGGGTTTATCGGCTACCCCGGCCGGGTGGGTATTTTGCCCGAAATCACTGTTTTTGTGCTCGCCTGAGCATAATTTTCCGGAAGTTATTTACGTTATTAAACTTGTTTTATATACGGCGGTCTTACACCGGCGCCGGCATGTGCCTGCATTGAAAATCCGAACTAAAAACTGCTGATGATCAAACGATACATAATAATTACATGCTTTGTTCTTTCAGCCTGTCTTGCCCACTCACAAACCACTGAGCAGGACAGTATTCCTCCTGTTCCCGAAAGTACCCTTGCCCTTGACCTTTCCATTGATACTAGCATTAACTATGACGAACTGTTTAATGAATTTGAACTCTTTCTTGATTCCATCTTAGGGCCCCGCAGTTATTTTCTCGCCAACCTGACTTTTGCCAGGGGTTATTTCAATTTTGTCAATAAAACGGATAACCGGCTCAATACTTCCAAGAAAACTGTTATATCGCCTAATCTCGGGTATTATAGTAAAAACGGGCTTGGCGTCACTGTAACCGGTAACGTAGTAAATGATGGTAAGCAACTTAATTTATACCAGTTTGCTATCAGTCCTTCTTACGACTATTTGAAGAGCCGAAAAATAGCAACCGGGGTAGCTTATGTGAGATATTTTACAAAGGATTCATTGTCTTTTTACACATCGCCGCTGCAGAACGAGTTCTATGGATATTTTTTATGGAGAAAAGCATGGCTGCAACCCGGCATTACCGCCAACTATGGATGGGGAAGCCGAACCGAGGAGCAGTATCGGAGTAAAGAGGTCAAATTCGGAGTAGCGCTGGCCAACACAGATACCGGAAGGTTACGGGTGACAGTAATAGATACCATTACTGTTCATTCCACGAATAAGGAATCCATTGTTGATTTTACTCTCACCGGTTCATTACGCCACGATTTTTACTGGTTGAATATTTTTTCTGATAATGATTTCATTCGTTTTACCCCCTTGCTGACTTTTACCGCCGCTAAGCAGAAATTTGGCTATAACCAAACTACGGGGACATATAGCAGCGTTACCCGGGCCACTAATCTGGCTACGCTGAACTACAATACAGGAACGAGAAGTATCAGCATGGTAGAAGAATTCAGGCCACTTTCTGTTTCGTTGTTTTTGCGCAGCGAATATTCAATAGGAAAATTCTATGTGCAACCGCAGATCATATTCGATTATTATTTTCCCGCCAATGAGGATAAACTGAGTGCATTTTTTTCTTTTAATACCGGCTTTATGTTTTAATGGCATAGACCCGGTTAAACAAGCACGCTGCATTCCTTTCAATTTTAGAAAACCTTCACAATCTCCGGGCAATATTGTTTTCCCTTTTTTGTTTTACAATTCATAAAGTAATAATGACGTTAATGGAAATTAACAGGGCATAAAGGTGACTGGCATTATCATTGAAACTTTTGCAGCATTAAAAATTAAAAATTATGAAAACAAAACTGTTCCTCCCTATCGTTGCGATACTTTTTATCTCACAGGCTGCCATGGCCCAGTTTCATATTGGTTTAAAAGGTGGTGCCAATATTACCAAGGTGGATGGCCTGTCATTTGAAGACCAGTTTAAATACAGTTACCATATCGGCGGTTTTGCTGAAATTGGCATGGGCAGAAAATTTGGTCTGCAGCCTGAAGTTTTATTCAGCCAGTATTCCGCCACTCTTGACAGCAGCTATAAAAATATTTACGAGAATGTTTTCAATTCTGAACAAAGCAGCGTCAAACTCAATTACCTCTCTATCCCGGTTTTATTGACCTATAAATTGTTTGGCAATTTTCTTACCCTGCAGGCAGGGCCGCAATTCAGTATACTCATGAACCAGGATAAAAATTTATTGCAGAACGGCGCCGAGGCATTTAAGAACGGGGACTTCGCCCTGGTAGGAGGCGCCCAGGTCAAATTCAGCGCTATCCGTATATCAGGACGTTACGTGGTCGGCCTGAATAATATTAATGATATAGATAACCAGGATCAATGGAAAAACCAGGGATTCCAGGTATCGCTGGGATTAGCATTATAATATCTAACACCTCATGAATAAATCTCCCTTCGCTTCCGGCGAGGGGATTTTTTTTGACAGCCAGGAAATTGCCCTTTCGGTAGTAATGTCATTTTTTGCCGCCACGGCATGAATATTGGCAACTATTTATTCCTTTGTACTTTTACCGCTTTACGGCCTGCCTGTGACAGAATGGCCATTGAAGATTTATTTATGAATATTGAAAAATTACTATTGCAGCCGGAAGACGATATGGACTTTATGCCTATTATTCCCCTGAACGAAAGTGACCAGGAAGATGGGAACGGGATAGAGGTTCCTCCTGAAATTGCTTTGTTGCCTTTAAGAAATACTGTACTGTTTCCCGGGGTGGTGCTGCCGATCACGGTAGGCAGGGATAAAAGTATCAAGGCCGTCCATGATGCATACAGGGGCGATAAGCTGATAGGAGTGGTTGCCCAGAAAGACAGTAATGTGGAGGATCCTTCTGTCAAAGACCTGGAACAGGTAGGTACTATTGCCCGGATCGTTAAACAGATAAAAATGCCGGATGGAGGCACCACGATCATCATCCAGGGCAAAAGCAGGTTTGCTATTGATTCGATAGTAGGAGACGATCCCTATTTCAAAGCAAAGATCCACCGGTTGGATGAAGAAGAAGCTCCGAAAGACGGCGACTTTGATGCCTATGTCGCCAATATTAAAGACCTTGCTACAGAGATCATCCAGCTTTCTCCCAATATTCCAACGGAGGCCTCTATTATTTTAAAGAATATCGAGAACCCTTCTTTTCTTATACATTTTGTTTCCAGCAACCTCAACACAGATATCAAGGAAAAACAACGTTTGCTTGAATTGAACCATATCCGGGAACGTGCCGATGTGCTGATGCAGTTATTGCAAAAGGAGCTTCAGTTTGCCGAACTGAAAAATAAAGTGACAACCAAAACAAGAACGGAGCTTGACAAGCAGCAACGGGAATATTTTTTGCAGCAGCAATTGAAAAGCATCAAAGAAGAGTTAGGTGGTGATTCCAATGTGCAGGAGATAAAAGAAATGCAGAAAAAGGCAGAAGCTAAGAAATGGCCGGCTGCCGCTAAAGAATTATTTAAAAAAGGGGTTGAAAAGCTCGAAAGAATGCATCCCAGTACCCCGGATTATTCTGTGGTGTATAACCATCTTGACCTGATGCTCGATCTTCCCTGGGAAGAATATACCGAAGATCACTATGACCTGAAGAAAGCTAAGAAAACGCTTGATGCCGATCATTACGGCATGCAAAAGATCAAAGAAAGGATATTGGAATACCTGGCCGTGCTCAAACTGAAAGGAGATATGAAAAGCCCGATCCTTTGTTTTGTTGGCCCCCCGGGTATTGGCAAAACATCACTGGGCAGAAGTATCGCCAATGCGATCGGAAGAAAATATATTCGCCAGAGTTTTGGCGGATTGCATGATGAAAGCGAGATACGTGGTCACAG
>DATDIX010000317.1:0-2079 GCA_036520835.1 Chitinophagaceae bacterium
TCTTTACCAGTGTAAGAGTAACCGTATTTAATAGCCCATTTATCATACTCACCTATTTTCGGCAACAGGTCTTTTGGAGAAATATTGTCTCCGGGTTGTGCTACATAATTGTAATGTATATAGTCCATGATGGAAGCGGAAAAACCATTTGCTTCTAACCATTTTTTATCCCTTAACTTTTCTACAGGATAAGCGCTGCTTCCTGCCATATTATTACGCAGACCCAATGTATGTCCCACTTCACGGGCAACAGCAGCCCTGATAAGCGAACCCATCAGCTCTGTGCTGAACTTTGTAGTTCTTGCACGGGGATCGAGTGCAGCTGCCTGTACAAAATACCATTCATACAACGCTTGTAGTTTGTTATGTGACCACCCGATATATGTTTGTAAAATTTCACCGCTTCTTGGGTCGTGTACCCTTGGACCATATGAGAATTGCTGCTCTGTTGGGAAATAACGAACGACTTTACAGCGAACATCTTCAATGCTCATGGTACTGTCATTCTCCGGCCATTCTTTTCCTATGATAGCATTTTTAAAACCGGCATCTTTAAATGCTTCATTCCAGTCATTGATACCGGCAATGATATATGGGCGCCATTGTTTGGGTGTAGCCGGATCAACATAATATACTAATGGCTCTTTGGGCTCAACCAGTTCACCTTTAAGGTAGCGCTGGATGTCTTCCTGTTTGGGTTCCATGCGGTGACGCACAATAAAATTCTTCTCTTCTACTTTCTGCTGTGCATCTGAAAATATCTTGTAGTTTTCGCTGTAATAACCTACACGAGGATCAGCATGTCTCGATTGCATTGATACAGCAGGCAGCAACATGATGGATGTGCTTAACTCAAATGTTACTCCAACATTGGCTGATACATTAACAGGTGCAGCATCTGCAGGCGCAGCTCCCGGTGCTGGTGCCGCAGCGCCCATGCCAAAGGTTTTCATGGTCTTGATCTCGATGTTTTCAGTATAAGGATTAACAGACATGATAAATGACCTGTCGGCAGCCACTGCTCCCAACGACATACTCTTTTTTGCATTTGGATCAAAACCTGTGATCGAATTATCTTTTGAAATAAAATCAGTGACATCTATAACAGAACTTTTATTCTCTTTCCTTGCTTTGATATCAAATACCATTGCAATTGGATCAATAGTAGAGTTGCGTACTGCTTTTGCAATTGCATTCGATGAATCGGCAACAGCGACGTTTGTGATCACACGTACATACAACTTATCATCCGGTGCTTTTTCAAATAAAACGATAATGCTGTTTACTAATTCTCCTGCAAAGCGTGGACTTCCTGTTGGCACTTTCACCAAACGGGTGGTGAAAAGAACCTCTCTTTGTAAAAGAGAATCAGGGATCTCAAAAAAATATTTTTCATCCACTTTATGAACTGAAAACAAACCCGGTTTGGTGACTGCCCTGGCAGTGATCACCTCACTATAGGGTCTGATTTTGTTCGGAACTGTTTTCGTAACAGCAGTAGTATCCTGGGCTAACACTGCATTTGTCATTACAGTCATTGCCAGGACCATTAAAACGTTGTAGAGCTTCATAATTTGATTTTTAACCGGTGGGTTCTTTAAGATTTTCAGACCTAAAACTACTCCCGGAATTCCCGGATTTTCAGCACATTGTACCAACTGGATAAAGCAGTTGACAAAATTCCCTGTAGAACTGACCAGTTTTCGAGGAGGAGAGGGCCGGGCGGCCTTGCCTGGACTGGCAGAAAAAAGCCCGCCAGTAAAGGAAAAGGTCCCGGGTCCCACGATTTTCATCGGGGCAGGCAAGCCCGGGATGACATTGAAACGGCCTGAAAGAAAAAAGCCCACCAGTGGAATTGGCGGGCCTTTTACGGTTTTTCAATTTCTTAATCAGGAACCCAATCCTTTTTTAAATGCGATATCGACTATTTTATCAAACCCTGTGTACACTGCTGCCGGTGCAGGATTTATAACGCCGGTTGCATTCAGGTTAAAGAAGTAAACCTTGTATCCACCACCACTTGCTGTTTCATCTGTAGCCGCTACCAACACCCTGCCTTCAGTGCCGGGCGCAGTTGCA
>DATDIX010000318.1:0-11779 GCA_036520835.1 Chitinophagaceae bacterium
GTGATCAAAAATGAAATGACCGGAGTATAACAAAGCCACGGCAACAGTTTCGGGTTATGTTTTTTTAGTAAAGTAAGAAGAACAATTTTTTTTTTAATGAAATCATCTTATGTTTAAGAGAAATAAGGTAATGTTGTAATTATAGGGACGGCGGGAGCTTTTTAATATACGAAGAAATTACTTTGAATTTTCCAAATTTTCTTTAAAAACCAACAAAATCAAATACAATTTTTATTACTAAAAAAACCGGGGGATAAAATTTTTTTTTAACCGGGAAATATAGATATTCGCCACCCTGTGCAAGTTTTTTTATTGACATGTGTGCAAAGATTTTCCGGACTTTTTTTAGGAACAACTATAGTTAACCCGATATATAAATTGCTTACTGACTGATGGAGAAAAATGCCGAAAAAATCTGGACGAATTGTTTGAAGATCATCAAGGATATTGTTGAATGGCAGCATTTCAAGACCTGGTTCGAACCGATCAAACCTGTATCACTTAAAAACAATGTTCTCGTCATCCAGGTGCCCAGCCAGTTCTTTTTCGAGTATCTCGAAGAACATTATGTAAATTTATTGGCAAAGACTTTGAAGAGAGAACTGGGCAAAGAAGCCAGGCTCGAGTACCGCATCATGGTAGATAGTGGCAACAGTAAGAATAAGCCGCTTACCATGGATGTAACGGGCCAGGGAATAAAAACTTTTTCAAACAACGAAATGGATTTTCCTTTAGTCATCAATAATCCTGTAAAGAATCCTTTTGTCATCCCGGGTCTGAAAAAAATGCAGATCGACCCGCAGCTCAACCATATTTATACATTCGAAACATATATTGAAGGGGATTGCAACCGGGTGGCCCGGCGGGCAGGTAAGACCGTGGCAGAAAAACCGGGCACTAACTCCTTTAACCCCCTGGTTATATATGGTGGCGTAGGGTTGGGGAAAACTCACCTGGCCCAGGCGATAGGAAATGAGGTGAAAAGAGCTCACCCGAACAAAGTAGTATTATATGTAAGCTCCGAGAAGTTCATCAATCAGTTCATGGATCATAGCCGTAACAATGCGATCAATGACTTTATCCATTTTTACCAGTTGATTGATGTGCTTATTATAGACGATGTTCAATTTTTCAGTAAAGCTGAAAAATCACAGGATGCCTTCTTTGCTATCTTTAATCACCTGCACCAATCGCATAAACAGCTTATTCTTACTTCTGACAAATCACCCAAAGACCTGGAAGGTGTACAGGAAAGATTACTTAGCCGTTTCCGCTGGGGTTTGAGTGCCGATCTGCAGATACCCGATTATGATACACGTATTGACATACTGGAAAAGAAAATGAAGAATGACGGGTTGGAAATGCCTAAGGAAGTGGTGAAGTACATTGCTTACAATATTAATAGTAATGTAAGAGAGCTGGAAGGCGCCCTGATATCACTGTTGGCACAATCTTCGCTAAATCGTAGGGAGATTGACTTAGACCTAGCTAAAAAAGTGTTGCGAAATTTTGTGAAATCATCCAGCAAAGAGATCACTATTGATACCATTCAGCGTATGGTATGTGACTACTTTGATGTGTCATATGATAAACTCCTGCAGAAGACCCGCAAAAGGGAGATCGTACAGGCACGACAGATCACTATGTACCTGGCAAAAGCATTTACCAAGAATTCATTAAAAACTATCGGCGAGCATTTCGGCGGCAGGGACCATACTACTGTCATTCACTCCTGCCAGACAGTAAAGGACCTGATGGATACCGATACTGTATTCAGAGAAAATGTGCTGGAATTACAGCAGAAAGTACAATTAGCAGCGATGTAATAGATAAAGTTCGAAATCTTTAAATCCCAGATTCCTGAGCCGGAATTTGGGATTTGTTTTTTTGGGATTTCTTGCGGGTTATCTTTATTTTTGCCACCCCTTTGGAAAGGGGGCAGACGGTGAGGTGGATGAGTGGCTGAAATCAGTAGTTTGCTAAACTGCCGTACGGGTTAAACTGTACCGCGGGTTCGAATCCCGCCCTCACCGCTGGTATTAAATGCCTGGTTGTAAAACCAGGCATTCTCTTTTTACAGCTAAAGAGACTTTCCTGACATTAATGAAATACCCATGAAGCGGTATATGAAACAGTATAACGGTAATTATATTTGATACTAATATAGAAACCATGTTTCGGCTACTCCCGGCTCTGATCTTTTTTTACTTTTCGCTGGCGCCTTCTATTTCTTTTTCGCAGGCAAAACGTGCATTACTGGTAGCAGTTGGCAATTACCCTGTCAATAGCGGTTGCCCGCCGATCGCATCTGTCAATGACCTGAAATATATCAGGGAAACATTAAAGAAACGGGATTTTCCCGATATCAATATTGCTGAATTAAGAGATAGCAAAGCAACAAAAGCAGCCATCACCAGGGCATTGGACGGGTTGGCAAAAAAGGCCGGTAAAAATGATGTTATCGTGATCTTCTTTGGATGTCATGGCCAGCAGATAAGGGATCAGCGAACCGCTGCACTGGGAAAAGATGAAGCGGATGGTTATGATGAGGCCCTGCTTCCCTACGATGCTAAAAGCCAGTATAGCCCGGGCGAAAAGGGATATAGGGGAGAGAATCATTTGCGTGATGATGAATTAGGAAAAAAATTAACCACCATACGCAATGCGATCGGCCCCAATGGAAGCCTTTTGGTATTATTGGATGCTTGTCATTCCGGGACAGGTACAAGGGGTGATGATGAATTTGCCGTTTACAGGGGTGAGCCTGTTCCTTTTCCCGATCCCGAGCAGCCTGCAGATTCTCTGATCAGTTTATCAGGAGCAGCTGATGAAAACAGTTTTCTGGGAGATGAATCGGATACCGCGTCAAATATGGTAGTGATCAGCGGTTCGGGACCTAACCAGAAGAATTACCAGACAATCGATCCATCAATAGATCCCAAAGATCCAAAGAGAAAAGTAGGTTCACTGACCTATGCTTTTGCCAAAGCGATGGCTGACCTTCCTCCTGATGCAGATTACCAGTTATTATTCGACAGGATCAAGGCAAAGATCCAGGCCGATCACCCGATGCAATTACCCATGATCGAAGGCCGGGCCAACCAGGAAATTTTCAACGGCCGGTATAAGACCAGGGAAGATAAGATCATCCTGAAACAGGGAGTAAGGGATCTTGATCTCAGGGGTGATTCTGTTTTTACTATTGATAAAGGAACATTACATAATATATCTGTTGGGGCTACCTGTAAAATAAATGTTGCAAACAGCAAAGAGTTGTTTGCCGCGGCCATCATCAGGAAGACAGGAAATTTTTTCAGTATAGGTGTTTCGTCCAGGCCATTGAAAAAAGGCGAAGCCTATGAAGTAAAAATGGATGCTGTGAACTATGGTGAGTTTTCAGCTTCTTTATTGATAAAAGTAAAAGATAATAAAAGTGCCCAGGCAAAATTGCTGGAGAAACAGTTAAAAGAGTTTGTACAACCCTTGCATTTCCTGTCGCTGGTCAGCAGCGATGCCGATATGATGATGGAGCTTGTTACAGGTAATAACGGGAATGTTACCATGAATCTTATTGATATCGGGGATAGTATCCTGTGGGCAAAACAGGTCAATAAAGACGATACATTAACCGGGGAAGAGGCCAAAGACCTGCTGGGAAGTATTAAGAATTTTATCCGGGTACGTTACCTGCGTTCGCTGGTGGATGGCGGTGACCTGGCAGCAAAGGTTTCGGCTAAAATTTTTTCAAGGGATAATCCTGGCAAAGAAGAACCTGAACTGGTACTGAAAGCAAGGGAGCGATATTTAATAAAAATGGACTATAACACTGACACTACTCTCTATTACACGATCATCAATATTTTACCCAATAATAAAGTAAAAGTGTTGATACCGGACGGAAGCAGGGACCCGGCGGAATATTCCATAAAAGGAACCGGCCCGAAAGAGATCAGGCTTAGAGTTGATTCGATCGCTGTTCCCGGCCGTGAAGTATTCAAGATCATTTTATCCAAAGAGCCGCTCTATCTTAAAAGTATCTTTGAACGTAAGTCAACCCGTGCCGGTGGTATGCTATCATTTGAAGAAGCGATAGATGACATGTTCAAAGATGGTGAAGACCAACAGGCTACCCGGTCAGATATCAGTAATGTGAAAGTGGAGGAGATCGGGATACTGACGGTTGGCTTTACCATAAAAAAATAAAAATAAATTTTCTAAAAATCCACAAGCACCTGCAGGTATATCATCATGAATATTCCGGGAAAAATAATGATGCTCATATTGCTCAGCGCCTGTTCGCCGGCTGTTCTTTCGCAGGATAATAAAGGCACTGAAGCACAGCGGATCTATTTACAGGTCACCGGCACTTTTACCCGTAATGATTCTTTTTTTGTACGCTTAAAAGGAGGAACCGATGTCGGTGTGTCAAAAGGATTATCCGCAAGATGTTTCCTCAGCTATTCTGAATTCACGCTGGGTTCTCCCCGGAGTTTTACAGAAATAGGATCAGGGGAGATCGTCAGCGTGGCAGAACATACCAGTGAATGTTATGCAGCGCTTTCGCTTTTTGAAGGAAAGAATATAATGGAGCAGGGTGATATCGTGTCATTACTTGTCAAGCTGCCGGCCCGTGACTACCGGAGTATTTTTTATGAATTAAGCAGGGATAATGTTGAGTTTGTTGACGTGGATGGTCGTTTTATATATACGTTGAAAGACCTGCTGGTAAACGATAGTCAAAAAAAAGAAGAAGAACTGAAAGCATCTATCCTGGCCGATTTCAGGAATGCGTATGAAAAATTCAGGAATAATCCCAAACTTTCCAAACGGCTGCTGAATGAAATTCCCGAAGGAAGGTTCAGGGGAAAGATCCCTTTTGATATGCTGAAGCAAGCTATGCTGGCCGATCTGAATAGTTTTTTGCTTTACCTCAAAACTTATCCCGACGGTTACCGGGGAAAGGATCACCCGATCAGCCAGTCATTTATGGGATGGATCGTCAGTAATGCGCCGTACAGCCATGCTGAAGTAAAAGCAGCATTATATCCTATCTATAAGAACAAACAGGCGCTTCAAAAAAAACTGCCTGTTTACAAAACTGATATCATTAAGGAAAGGGCCTGCCGGTCGTTTGCCCAGCAGGCAGCAGTTTTTTCGGATGCATTGCAGTTTGATTCTGCCTATAAAATGATTGATTTTGCCGGCACGATCGCCGCTGCTGTCAATGACACTTTTGGAGTGGCTTCCGTGTATCTCTTAAAGGCACAGGTTGACCAGGATCGTGAAAAATATGCTGATGCAGTTAAAGGATGTGATATGGCGATCCGGTATGCGACCAGGTTTGTTAATACCAGGGATGCGGACAGGTATAAGGAATCAAAGGAAGTGGAAGTAAGGGCGCTGATCAAAAAAGGCTATTGCCAGGATAAGATATCACTGTATAAGGATGGAGTAAAAACGCTTGCCTTAGCCCGGAACAGGCTTGAAAGTTATCGCCGCATCATTGGTGAAACTCTTTACTATGAGATGTTGGGCAGGATATATGAATATAATGCGTCGGTAAATTATAATTCGGGTAACTATGACAGGGCTTTAAAATATGTTGACACAGCCATTGCTATCAACGATGCATTGAACAGCATGGATACAAAGGCAAGAAATGCCTATTATTACTGGCTGAAGGGGAAGATATGTAATGAACAGCTTAATTCTGAAGAGGCGCTGAAAGCCTTTTCCCTTTCCATAGCAATCTATAAGGTCCGCAGCGAAGAAAATGATATCGCCATTGTATTGAATGACATAGGCCACACGTATTACAATCTTGCCGAGTACAGGAAGAGCATCCTCTATCTTGATTCTGCCAAAAAGACCCTGGTAAAATATGGAAACCTGAATACCGCCGGGTATTCCAGGTCGCTGGCAGGAAATTGTTACTGGAACCTGGGGAAGTATGATTCTGCCATTATGCGTCATAAAGAGGCTATCACTCTGCGGAGAAACAGCTTATCGGGCATGGCTTATTCCTGGAAACAGGTCGGGGATCTATATAGCGTAAGCGGGTTACGTAAGGATGTAATGTTTGCATATGATTCGGCGCTGTATTTTAACAGGCGGCTGGGCGATAGCTCCGGCGTGGCAGAGGTCTATAATGGAATGGGTATTGTTTACCACAATGACGAATATTATTCCAAAGCAGTTGAATATTATGACAGGGCCGCCAGACTCACTGCAGAGCCGGCCGCCAGTGCTTTATATAATTCGGCGAATGCCTGGTCTTATATGGATACCGCAAAGGCCAGGCGGGGATTTGAAAGTTGTGAATTGCTCAGCGGCAGGAAAAAGGATTATGAATACCAGTTCAGTTCAATAATTTCCCTTGGTGAACTGGCCTACAAGAGCAGTGATTTTAAAAAAGGAAACCGCTATTATGAAAGTGCGGCTGAACTGGCCCGCCAGATCAATACCCCGCAAATAGAAGCAGACCTGTTATCCCTGAAAGGATACAGTTATATCAACAAACTGCAACTGGACAGTTCCCTTTTATTTTATGACCATTCTTTAAAAATACTGGACACGGTCAGCAAAAGTGGCTATATATGGGGATTGATCAATAAGGCCGGCGTTCATATTTCAAAAGGAGAATTTAAAACAGCTGATTCATTGTATACTGTTGCTGCACGGCTGGCCATACAAACATCCAACCAGCGGGCATTGGGTATTTCCCTGAGTGCTTCTTCTTTTTTGTACAGTCAGCTGGGAGAGTTTGATAAAGGAATCGCTGCCAATGACAGCGCCATGGCAATTTTTCAGAGGACCGGGAATTTTTACCGGTTGGCAAACACCTATATGGACAGGGGCGTTTTGTATAAATCATCGGGTGATTTTAAAAGATCTATTCAATGTTACCGGTCGGCTGATAGCATTTACTTACTCCAGAAAACGGAAGAGAACAGGGGAAATGTCTTCAACAATATTGGCGTGACCTATTACAACCAGGGTGACTACGAAAAGGCGATCGAAAACTTTAACAGGTCAGCGAGGTATTTAGATACATCGAAAGTAACAGAAGGTTTCCTGCTAAACCGGGCCAACCTTGCCGAATGTTATTACTATCTCAGGAAGCCTGACCAGGCCAGGAAAATAATGTTACAGGTATTTCCACAGGCTGCCAATACCAAAAGGATTGCTACAGGTATGGCAATCGTTCTCGGGCAGATCTGTTTTGATGCTAAAAAGCTGGACAGTGCATCTTATTATCTTGGACTTGCCCGGGACTATAGCTTTGCCAGCGGTGAAAAAGGGAGTATGATCAAGTCATTGGTATGGCTCGGAAAAGTGGAAGCAGCCAGGCAGAACAAGGAAACGGCGGGGAAATTATTTTCAGAAGCAACTGCTATAACAAGGCAGTACCGGATGGTTTCACAAGGCTGGGAATCTTTTTATGAACTGGGGTTATTTTATTATAATCAAAAAAATAACGACAGCGCTATTGCCAATTTTAAGGAAGCCGTAGTGATAGTGGAGATAAATGCCGGCAATTTATATGGCGGCGACGAAGCAGGGAAGCTTTATAAGAAAGATCCGAGAAAATTCGATCTCTACAGTAAACTTATTGCTGCGCTTGCCGAGACCGGGAAAGATGAAGAAGCATGGGCATATGCCAACCGCAGCAACATTACCGGGATGAAGGAACTGGCAGGTGGTATTCCATCCGGGTCAGGTAATCCTGAAAAAGATGCGGCTATTAAACAAGGAACACAACTAATAAAGCAGCAAAATACTATTGACAATAATATTAAAGAGATCTTATCCAAACCTGAAGCGGAGCAAAATAAGGAACAGTTGCAGGGATATTATGCAGAAAGAGAAATTGTAGGCGCTAAGTATTCAAAATTTATAGAGGAACTGAAAAAAAAGGATGATAATCTCTATGACTATTTCGGGCATAATGTTGACCCGGATGAATTTAAGAACTATAAAGGAAACCTGCCGCCGGATATGGCCGTGATCCTTTATGTTATTAATGAATATAAGCTGCTGACCTTTACCCTCACTAATGAAAAACTCAGTATCAACATCAAGGAATTAAAGATGGATATACATAATACCATCAGGCAATTTTCTTTGTTGTTAAAAAACAGGAGTGCAGGTACCGGAACCGGGAAACTGGTGTTACGCTCTGAACTGGATGATGACGATAATGCTATTGTCGCAAAAGGTAATTATAAAGATTATGCAGACACGCTTTATGAACTGCTGATCGGCCGTATAAAACCGATGATCGAAACCAAGAAAAAACTATGCATCATACCTAATGGTGATCTGAGTAAATTTCCCTTTCAGTGTCTTGGGAAAAAAATGCCTGATAGCAGTTTCCGTTTCCTGGTGGAGGATTTTACGGTTTTCTATACAAACAAGATAGATATTCTTAAGGACCTTCCTGCACCTAAAGAAGATATTGCTTCTTTTGCCGTATTCGGTGTGCCGGATAAAACACTCCGGTTTACACAACAGGAAGCGCTGGCGATCGGTAGCATTTTAAAAGGAGACAAGACGATCTATACGGGTAATGCGGCTACGGAAAGAATGGCCAAGACCAGCCTGTCCGGAAAAAAATATGTGCATTTTGCCACGCATGGTATATTGGATCATGCGGAATATTCTGATTCATACCTGAAATTTCTTTCTGATAAAGACACCACGGATGGTAATAACGGCAAGCTGACAATTGATGAAATAGGAGAGTTGAACATTGAAGGCTGTGACCTGGTAACACTCTCTGCCTGCGAAACCGCTGTAGGTAAAGAGTTGCGCCCCGGCTGGCAGATATCACCGGCCAATTCATTTATCAAGAACAGGGTAAGATCCGTTGTGGCCACCTTATGGAAAGTAGATGATGAAGCCACGAGTATATTGATGGATGAGTTCTACAGGCAGCTTACGAAGGGAACAGGCAAGGCAGATGCATTACGGCTGGCTCAGCAAAAATTAAGCGAAAACCCCAAATATGTGCACCCGTTCTTCTGGGCGCCATTTGTGTTGTATGGCGATTGGCGATGACCAGGTTGTTATTATATATGATAAAAACAAATACCCTCCCGAGGGTATGGAAAACGGGGCGGTTATTGAATACCTTTCTATCTCAAAATTTAAAACCCACACATAAAACTTACAAGTATGAAAAAGGTTTTTTTATTAATGCTGTTTAGCCTGGTAAGCATTAGTTTTCTTTTTGCCCAAAGCAAGCCGAAAAGGATGAAGTGTTCAGTCAATGTAGTTGATTTTTTATCAAAGGGAATAGATACGGCTGAATCAAGGGGGGTAGCGGATAATTATTATCTCTGGGATAATGGTGAAACCATCAGTGTGAAATTTGTCGGGGGCGGCAGCCAGGCGCTGCGTAAAAAGGTAATGGAGTTTGCCAAAGAATGGGAACTCCATGCTAATATCAAATTGCAGTTCGTGGATGATAACACACCGTCCACACACATGCGGGTAAAACTCGGAAGCGGCATGGGACATAATTCTTATGTCGGTAAATACTGCAACCTGATCGGGCAAAGTTCACAAACCATGAACCTCGATTCGTCTGATTTTATTGATTATGCATTTTACATCAACCAGTTGAAAGCCCGGATCGCCAGGAAAGACACGGTGATCTATAGCTGGGATCCTGAAAAGTTTATCAACGATATCAAGCGTAAACCCAATATTGTTTGGAATTTCAAAACCATGAAAGGAACCGTGTTGCATGAGTTTGGCCATGCATTAGGCTTATTGCATGAGCAAAGCTACCCGAATGCTATTAAGTGGAATAAGGCCGATTCTGTCTATGCTTATTACGAAAAGACCCAGGGATGGAACAGGGAAAAAGTGGATGCACAGGTATTTGAAGTAAGTGACCAGTTCTATACCAACGGCACTTCTTATGACCCCAAATCGATCATGCAGTATTCTATTGAATCATGGGAAACACTGGATGGATTTTCTGTTGGCAGGAATGATGAGTTGTCAACAGGTGACAAATCGCTGATCGCTGCTTTGTATCCAAGAGGCCAGAGAGTTTCTTCAAGGGAAGTACCGAAAGTTTCAATAACTAATCTTACCAGGATTGACGTGGTGAACGGAACTGTAAAAAAGGGATTATCTATTTACCCGGTCTTCGATCTTAAAACCAACTCGAAATTAGGACAGGTGTATTTTGTAGCCCGGCTGGTGGATGAAAACGGATATTATATCAGGGACAATAATGATAAGTTCAACTGGGGCGGTACGGTGGCCACATATACAAAAGCCACTTTATTGCCTAATACCAAGAAAAGCTATAATAAAACAAAAACGAAGAATCTCGAATTGTTCCTGCCTTATGCAGAGATACCGGCCATGAATGGCAAAAGAGTAACGATCGAGTTTACCGTGGTATTGGATGATATCGCCAACGGCCAGTTTAATAAACTGATGTATTATTCGTATACAAGTCCGCTTAGTTTGCCTAAATAGCAAAAAGCTGGGACTAAATATTTGGAAGGGGCCGGAAACGGCCCTTTTTTAGTTATTTAAATCTTCGTTTTTTAAGCTGAATGCACTTATCTTTGCCGTCCTTTCAAAAAAGGATCGGGAAGTAGCGCAGGCCGGTAGCGCACCTGGTTTGGGACCAGGGGGTCGCAGGTTCGAATCCTGTCTTCCCGACAGGTTTTTTAATGAAACTCGCTTCTGTAGCGGGTTTTGTTAGTTTTAGATGTTAAGTGTAGTAAAAATGGTAGCAAATTCATTATCTTTTGCAACGAATATGTGAGTCTAGATCATCCTATCAATAATAGATTCGTTAAAACCAGTAGTAAAAACTGCCATTCAACTTTGTTTTTGTCTATTTGACACATTACAGACAAGTTTTATAATTTTCTGGCATTATATTGCGTTCATAAAAGTGAGACCGCCAGGTGCAAGCTGACGGTCTCGGTAAAAACCGGTTAAAGGTACCGGAACTGTTAGCCTTTTTAGGCTTTTCGTAGGACCATTGGTCCTTTTCTAACCAAACTTCACTGATTAGCTTTTACCCAGCTCTGCCATTACACCTGGTACAAGAAAAGGCGAAGACCCCTCCGCCTTTTTTAAACACACGTTTACCCTTGATGGTAATCCACGGTGTATAAACTGTACCGTCAGTGCAACGACATGGTTCTGGATGTTTTCTACGTTTCATCATGTAACATCAGATTTAAATGTCCTGAAATCGCACTTCAGGGCGGTCGATGCCCTTGGGGTAGAAACCCCAAAAAAAAGCCCGGGAGCGACCCGGGCTAAAAACGTAATTCCTATCTGTTAATCATAGTCAGACAAACAAATTGGTTTTACAACTCAATTAGGTTTTCATTGTCATGATTTGTTGGATAGGACAATAAATCTAATGATGAAACGGGCGTAAAGCTAAACAAAAGTGACCAGTAAAACATAGTACAATCACTATATTTTATAGTATAATTACGTATAGCAGTGAGTTTCAGGCAAGGAATATTTTGTGGAGTAGCGATACGACTATATTTTAGCCGCTGTAACATCGACAAATCCAAAAAAGGAATTCAACGCCTCGCTCCCCAGCGGGGCGTTCCTGTTCAATGAACTTGGTATTAACAAAGCTAACGGTTATTCTTCTTGTTAAAAAACAGAAAATTGTTCTTTTTTGTCCACTTTTTTATGTTCATGCGTTGTCCTGGTTTCCGTTTTTAAAAACGACTGAAGAACTGAGACCGTTTACAACAAAGAAAGAAAGCTCTTTTTC
>DATDIX010000319.1:0-2421 GCA_036520835.1 Chitinophagaceae bacterium
ATGCTGGGCCCTGAGTTCCTCAGCGGTATCAAAGATATTTTCCCCAAATTGTTATTTATGCCAACCGGTGGGGTGGACACTACCAAAGAAAATATCGAAGGCTGGTTCAAAGCAGGAGTATGTGCGGTAGGGATGGGTAGCAAGCTGATCAGCAAAAAACTAATGGAACAAAAGGACTATCTTACTATTGAAAAGATGACAAAAGAGGTATTGGAACTGATCTCGACAATAAAAAAATAATTGCTTCATGAGCCAAGCCATAGGAAAATATCGTTGGACGATTTGTGCCCTTTTATTTTTTGCTACCACTGTCAATTATCTTGACCGGCAGGTACTGAGTTTATTACAGCCCTATTTGTCCAGCCCGGAAATGTTCAACTGGACAAATTCAGATTATGCAAACATCACATCCGTGTTTCAGTTTGGCTATGCCCTTTCCATGTTATTTGCAGGAAGAATAATTGATAAACTGGGGACGAAGAAAGGTTATGCCTGGGCCATCGTTATCTGGTCGCTGGCGGCCATCATTCATGCGGCCGCTATTCCAATCGGTGAAGCAATGTCTGCTGTTTTAGGTTGGTTTGGTATTGCAGGATTTTCCATATCTGTTTTAGGGTTTATGTTTTCCCGGGCCATACTTGCATTTGGAGAGGCGGGAAACTTTCCTGCAGCCATTAAAGCAACGGCTGAATATTTTCCCAAGAAAGAAAGATCATTGGCTACAGGGATTTTTAATTCTGGGGCTAATGTAGGCGCTATACTCGCACCGCTTACTGTTCCCTGGATACAAATTAACTGGGGTTGGGACTGGGCATTTATTATTATGGGCTTGATTGGTTTTGTGTGGCTGACATTTTGGTTAGTGTATTATGAAAAGCCGGAAAAGCAAAAAAAATTATCTGCAGCTGAACTTGCTTATATCAGTTCCGGCGAGGAAGAACAAGCCGAAGTAACCGGCGAGGTAAAGAAAGTTTCCTGGGTTAAATTATTAGGGTACAAACAAACCTGGGCTTTTGCTTTCGGAAAATTTATGACCGATGGTGTTTGGTGGTTCTTTTTGTTTTGGTTACCTGCATTTTTAAAAGTGCAGTATGGAATAGTAGACAGAGCTGTTATGATGCCGTTGGCTGTTTTATATACCATTGCCATGATAGGCAGTATAACAGGCGGATGGTTCCCGGTGTATTTCATAAGAAAGGGTCATAAGGTTTATGATGGAAGAATGAAAGCCATGCTGTTGATTGCTTTTATTCCTTTGGTAGTATTACTGGCGCAGCCACTTGGGCATATCAGTTACTGGATGCCGGTAATTCTGATTGGTATTGGCGCATCTGCTCACCAGGCATGGAGTGCAAATATTTTTACAACCGTGTCAGATATGTTTCCTAAAAAAGCGATTGCTTCCGTGGTAGGCATAGGTGGTATGGCAGGTGGCATTGGTGGTGTGGTTATGTCAAAACTTGGGGGCTGGCTTTTTGATTCGTATAAATATGCAGGCATTGCAAAATCGTGGGTAGAGGCAAAAGCTGCAGGGCTGGGAGATTACCTGAGTAATATACAGTCGCTTAAACTACTGACAAAAAAAGGAGAGGTGATCAGTCTTGATAAAATTGAATTGAGAAGCTTGCCGAAAGAAGTTTCTGAGCAGCTGCAATCAATAGATGCCAGCCTGTTTGATAAATTGCTTCAGGTGCAAAAGCCACTGGTTGCTGCAGAAATGAATACTTCCTATACAATCATGTTTGCCATTTGCGCCGTGGCTTATTTAATTGCGTGGTCCGTTATGAAATCATTGGTGCCAAAATATAAACCGATCACCGATCTGTAATTGATAAAAAAATCCCGGAATTAATCCCGGGATTTTTTTAAGCATAAATTCTATCAATCGCATCTTTATATTTCTCTGTGATCACTTTTCGTTTCATCGAAAGTTTGGGTGTCATTTCCCCGGTATCCACACTCCATTCCCTTGAGAGCAGTTCAAATTTCTTTATCTGCTCCACATGATTGAAGTATTTATTGAAACTTTCGACAAGGTCTTTAAACATTGCTACTACTTTAGGCTGGCGGATGATCTCTTCATTCGTTCCTTCCGCTACGCCGTTATGCCGGCACCATTCACGCAGGTTGGGAAATGAAGGGATGATCAGTGCCCCGACAAATTTTCTTTCGGGACCCACGATCATTACCTGTTCTACAAAAGGCGATTCTTTTAGTTTGTTTTCTACAGGTAATGGCGCCACATATTTACCACCGCTGGTTTTGAAAAGTTCTTTCTTCCGGTCAGTAATTTTCAGGAAATTATTTTCTGTCAGCATGCCAATATCACCCGTATGGAACCAGCCATCAGTTATATCCTGCGCTGTCAGGTCAGGCCGCTTGTAATAACCCATCATTACATTGGGGCCCTTGCAAAGTATT
>DATDIX010000320.1:0-6906 GCA_036520835.1 Chitinophagaceae bacterium
TTTCCTTCCAATCCCGTAGCTATTTATACCAATTATGGTATGTGTTCAAACGCTATCGGGGCGAATTCAATCGGAACTGAATTCAATGGTACATTTGGATCAGGACCTACAAGAAACAGGGGAACCTCGGCCAATGTTCCGTTAGGGTATACTTATGCCGTTTTTACTACCAACGGACCTAATGACTATTTTTATGGAATAGCTAATAATACCAGCACTAGAACTAACTATACTACCTTAAACACCTGGCCCAAGCCGGATGGCTCCTCGCCAACACACCGTGTATTTTCTGTCTGGGATGTTATCGGTGACCATACCGGCGCTGCTAGCCCGACTGCCGGGAATCCGGCAACAGATACGGTAGCCAATAACAATGGTGGTTATATGCTGATCGTAAATGCAGCTTACCGTATTGACTCGGCTTTCCAACAAACTATTTCAAATCTTTGCCCGAATACGTACTATGAGATCTCCTGCTGGATGAGGAGTATCTGTTCCAAATGCGGATGTGATTCAAACGGTGTGGGAGCAAGCGGAGGAGCAGGTTATATACCAACAGCTCTCGGTGACTCATCAGGAGTTTATCCCAATATTACTTTTGAACTGGATGGTGTTGACTATTATACAACCGGGAATATCAGGTACACAGGTCAATGGGTAAAAAAAGGGTTTACCATTCTGACCGGGCCGGCCCAAACGAGTTTTACTTTGAAGTTCTTCAATAATGCACCGGGCGGAGGCGGAAATGACTGGGCGCTTGATGATATTTCAGTAGCTACCTGTTTGCCCAACATGAGATATTCGCCTTCCCTGACACCGAATATTTGCCAGAATAACCCGTTAACCATTTATGATACCGTAAGATCTTTCTTTAACAACTATGTGTACTACAAATGGCAGCGAAGTACCGATGGTGGTACTAACTGGACCGATGTAACAGCACCGGCTGGTCCCGCAGCTCCTTTCTGGAACGGTACTGCATGGGAATACGTTTCTTCTTATACGATCCCGCCTGCTTTAACCGGGTTGGCTAATTCAGGAGATAAATACAGGCTAATTGTTGCCACGACTTTAGGAAACTTGTCCGATGCCAACTGCCGTTCTACGGATGCCTCGAATATCGTTACAATAAATGTGATCAACTGCGGACCACCGCTTGATACGAAGATTATATCGATGACCGGAAAGATCACTAATAGCAAAGCCACGCTGAAATGGATAACCGGCGTTGAAACGGGCCCTTTATATTATGATGTGGAGAAAAGCAGTAACGGTTCCAACTTTAGCATCATCGCTACTGTTGACGGTTATAATGACCCGGGCGCCTCTCAAAATAACTACGCTTATACTGACCCCGCAGATATAAACGGGAAAGTATATTACCGGGTCAGGATGCGAAGCCCGGATAACCAGTTTGTTTATTCACGGATCATCCAGTTATCTACCGGATATGATGATCTTTCTTTTACCTCAGTTATCAATCCATTTTTCAATGAGCTGCTGTTTGACATCTCATCTGTAAAGGATGGATTGGCAAAAGCGGAACTAATAGACCAGTTTGGTAAAGCCGTTAAAAGAAAAACATTTGATATAAAAGAAGGAGTGACGCAATTGTCCTTTGACAATACCGACATTTTACCGGCAGGAATATATATTCTCCGGTTAGAACTTGACGGTACATTGATCTATAAGAAAGTAATGAAACAAAATCATTGATGCTTCTTCAGGTGAAGAAACAGTGAGGATGTTTAAAATACCTGTACTTTGTCGCTTACTTCAGCACTGGTGACAACAGTAGGTTTGTTTTCCTCCTTGTGCTTTTTGAAAAATCTTTTCTGAAAAAGTAAAAGCGTGATCACACCTACAGAAATAGAAGCATCGGCTATATTAAATATCGGGCTGAAGAATTCAAATTTCTCATTCTCCCCGACAAAGGGGAACCAGGAAGGGAACTCAGCATTCCTGATAATAGGAAAATATAACATATCCACGACCTTTCCATGCAGAAATCCTGCATAGCCTCCTTCTGACGGAAAGGCACTGGCCACTACGCCGTAATCACTGTGGGAAAAAATCATTCCATAAAACATACTGTCGATCAGGTTGCCAAGGGCGCCGGCATAGATCAGGGCCGCACATATAATGAACCCCCTGCTATAATGCTTCCTCGCTATTTTGGCAATATACCATGTTCCGAATATCACTGCCACCAGACGGAAAAGGGTTAATATCATTTTACCCCATTCACCGCCAAACTCCCAACCCCAGGCCATTCCTTTATTTTCAATAAAATAAAGTTGAAACCAGTTTAACCCTGTAATACCGGTATTGCCATATCCGTATGACGTTTTGATCCAGATCTTCAATGCCTGGTCTGCAAAAATGATCAATGCGATAATAAGAATGACTTTTCTAAGCTTCACCGGCTGGGGTTTATAAGCAGCAAATATAATCTAAAAGCGGAAAGACGAATGGTCAAAGAAGTCATAAAGTCAAATGAGTCAGTGGGGTCATAGAGGTAAGAGATATTACCGGCAACAGGCTGCAGAGGTTTTAGTTTTTGACCCTCCAATTGACCCATATGACCTGTATGACTCTCTTTATTCCTCAAAATAAACTCTCTTGACCCGTTGTGAAATAGTTGTCATTATCTCGTAAGGAATGGTCCCGGCCCACTCCGCCAGTTGCTGTAAGGACAACTCTTTCCCAAATATGATCACTTCATCGCTTTCCTGCACATTATCAATATCCGTAACATCAATCATCGTCATATCCATACAAACAGTACCGGCCACCGGGGCTAATTTTCCTCTTACCCACATTTTACCGGTTCCATTTCCCAAACGCCTGGAAAACCCATCTGCATAACCGATACGAACGGTGGCGATAACGGAATTTCTCTTTACAATGCCTTTACGATTATAGCTTACTGATTCGCCGGCTTTGAGGTGTTTGAGTTGTGCAATGGTTGATTTCAATGTAGCTACAGGCTGAAGTTCCAGTTTGCCGGTTTCAGCGCTGTCCACTCCATACAGACCAATACCCAATCTTACCATATCCAGCTGAAGGGAAGAATGACGAATGATCGCTGCTGAATTGCCGATATGCTTCAAAACCGGGTAACCAATCGCCGTTTCCAGCTTAGCTGATGCGTTCATTAATTTTTCCAGCTGCATGAAAGTAAAGGGGTCTTGCTCCGGATCCTCGCTGGCAGCCAAATGAGAAAATATCGTTTGTACTTTTAATGAAGTAGTTCTTTGCAGCCATTGAGCCAGTCTTTCAATTTCTTCTATGGCAAAACCAAGCCTGTTCATTCCTGTTTCGATCTCGAAATGAACAGGGAATTGTTGCAATCCGCCGGCTTGCAGGAAAGCATCAAAAGAATATAAAAGATCAAAAGAATAAATGTCTGGTTCAAGATTATATTCTACCAATGATTCGAAAACAGATTCTTCGGGATTCATCACCATAATCGGTAATGTGATGCCTGCTTTTCTTAATTCAATCCCTTCGTCTGCATACGCCACGCCCAGGTAATCTACTTTATGGTACTGCAGTATACCTGCTATCTCGGCGCCTCCGCTTCCATACGCAAATGCTTTTACCATCGCCATTACTTTTACCGAAGGTGCTAATAATGCCTGGTATGCTTTTAAATTATGTGCAATGGCATTTAAGTTTATCTCCAGTACTGTCTGGTGAACTTTTTGTTCCAGCAACTGAACGATCCTTTCAAACTCAAATACCCTTGCTCCTTTTATCAATATTGTTTCTTCTTTGAAGTTAGAAGACCGGAACTGTTGTATAAAATCTCCTGTTGAATCATATAACTCAACCTCTGCAGAAAAATTGCCCCGGAACTGGTTAAACTGTGCTGTAACTTTTTCTCCTATTCCAATAAGGCGCCCGATCTTATGCTTCGTTAAATTCTCCCTGATAATTGTATACAACTCTTCATCCTTTAAAGAGCTTTGTAAAAAATCCGACAGGATCACTGTCTTTTGTGTACCTGCTTTCTGCTGATCCAAAAAATTCAAAGCAATTTCCAGTGAACTCAGATCAGCGCTGTAGCTGTCATTAATAATATTGCAATGATTGATCCCCTTTTTCAATTCAAGCCGCATATTCACCGGTGCCAATAACTGCATCCTGTCCCTGATAACCCCGTTCTCGTAACCCAGCATCAGCATGACTTGCCAGCAGGTTACTGCATTTTGTAGGGATGCTTCATCAGAAAAAGGAATTTCGATCGTAATAATTTCGGAACTGTTCTTATCTTTTCGGGCATGGATAGTAGTATGACCGGACTGTCTTTTTATTTCAGTTATCTCAAGAGCAGCCGGAAGTGTAGCGTTTTCAAATAATATTCTTTTCTCCGCTTCCTTTTGTTCAACAGAAGTAAACCCTTCACTATGTGCTTCCCCGATATTTGTCAGTACCCCGATCGTTGGCTGAATGATCCTTTCCAGCTTTTCCATTTCACCGGGCCTGGAAATACCTGCTTCAAATATGGCCAGCGTATGCCTCTCATTCATTTGCCATACGCTCAGCGGCACACCGATCTGTGAGTTATAGCTCCGGGGACTGCGCACAATGTTATAGTCCTGGTGCAGTAACTGGTACAACCATTCCTTTACTATTGTTTTACCATTGCTGCCGGTAATGCCGATCACAGGTATTGTAAACTGTTTACGATGATGTGCTGCTAATTGCTGCAACGCTTCCAGTGTATCATTCACTAAAACGAACCCGGCTCCTGGGTACATTGATAGGTCTACAGCATCACTGATGACAAAGCTCCTGATACCCTTTTGATAAGCCTCTGCAATAAACCTGTGGCCATCTCTTCTCCCGCCTTTTAATGCAAAGAATAAAGAATTGGCAGGGGAATAAACTTTACGGCTGTCAAGCAGCAATTGTTCAACGGGATTGGCAGCCACTTTTGATGGAGAACCAACAATCCGGGCAATATGGTCAAGTGTGTATTTCAAAGGAAACACTGGCTGTTAATATACACTTTCATCAGGTGTCTCATCCGGGGGTACTCCTTTTTTCTTCATAAAAATAGAATAGAAAACGGACCCGGATATACAAACTAATATCACGCCCAATGAAATAAAGACCTGCGTGGTCTTGTCCAGCCACTCATTGATCCAGTGTTCACCGAGCATTTTTAACCCGATAAACACCAGCACTATTGCTATGCCCTGCTGTAGATAATCAAACTTGCTGACGGCGCCACGCAACAGGAAGAAAAGAGAACGCAAACCGAGTACCGCAAAAATATTCGAGGTATAAATAACCAGTTTATCCCTTGATATCCCCATCACAGCGGGTATGGAATCCAATGCGAATACAAGATCAATGGCCGCCAGCATCATCACTACAATAAACAATGTGGTATAGCGGCGCTTGCCATTTTCCCTGACAGAAAATTTTCCATCTCCATCGTGTGGTGTCAAAGGGATCACTCTTTTTAAAAAACGGTAAATCTTGGTATCGTGGGGTTCAAATTCTTCATCATCACTCGCTGTAAACATTTTATATCCTGTATAAACAAGAAAAGCACCGAATACCAGGAGTATCCATTCAAATCTTTCAACCAGCGCAACTCCGACAGTAATAAAAAGGATACGGAAAATAATCGCCATCAGGATGCCAATAAGCAACACCCTGCCATAATGCTTTTCTTTTACACCAAAGGAGGAGAAAATGATAATGAACACAAAGATATTATCAATGCTCAGGCTCCATTCCATCAGGTAGGCACTGAGGTATTCCAATGCCAGCGTCTGGTCTTTTTCTATCCACATGAAAACAAAAAAGGCCAATGCAAGGCTTACCCAGAAAAAGGTTTGATACAAGGCCTGCCTGATGCTAATCTTCTGGTTCTTCTTACTTAAAAGGCCAAGATCGAATATCAATGCAAGAACTAATGCAGCGCCAAATACGAGATACGTGATCTGATCAGAGGTCATTACGGGGTGAGTGATTTAATGGGCAAAGATAAGGAAAGAGGGTTGGCTGTCTGTAACAGGAAACACTTTATGAGGCATATCTTCTTTTTCTAATTTGCTGGTAAATAAAGCCGAAAAAGACGATCAGCAGTATTGGCAAAGCAATATTGATAAGCTGCCAGGTTGTTTTTTGGTCTTCAACCTTCTTTGTATCAAGAAGGCGAAGAACAATATCCTTATTACGTGTTTCACTCAGTGCAGGATTGCTGACAAGGTATTCCATACAATTCAGTAAAAAATCCCTGTTAGCAAACTGGTATTCATATTGAGTTCCTGCAGTAAAAAAATTAAGCCCCATCGGCAAAGGGCCATTCTGTGACGATACATCATTTAATACCATATCCCCGTCGCCCACAATGATCATTTTATTATCCGGTGATGATTCTCTGAATGGTACACCCATTGCATTCAGGGTATCCAACTGGACCTTTGAAATGCGATTTCTGAAAACAGAATTAAACTCGCCTTCCACCAAAAAAGCAACAGGGATATCCCGTTGCCTGAATTTTTCGTCCTCAGGTGCATTCCTGTTTTCATTGGTGCTTATCAAAACAGGCGTACTGATAATTCGGGAATTGGCAGACGAAGACAGCAAAACTGTTTTAGTTATCCCGGGAGTAATAATGGTATCCATGGGATTGGCGAACCTGCCAGACACTAAACCCAGGTTTTTATTAATAGGATGATTTCCTTTTGCCTCAAATAAGGGATAATAGTTCCAATGCAGAAATTCAAATTGAGGATTATCATCAGCTCCCCCTACCCTGAACGGCATAAAATCACATTGCAGATCCATTATCAAACTTGGATTGATCCGGACACCATACCGGAAGAGCATATCGGTCAGGTTAAGATTCCGGTCATATGCAATGGTCTGTGTTTTTAAACG
>DATDIX010000321.1:0-5734 GCA_036520835.1 Chitinophagaceae bacterium
ATGATGTGCCGCGGCACCTGTATCATTTCTCGCCGCTGTCTTTACAAACGCTGATGGAAAAGCATGGCTTAAAAGTGATACAGTATAAGCCGATGTGGTATGACAGCTTTTATATCTCCCTGCTGAGCAGTAAATATAAAAATGGAAGAACGAACTGGATCGCTGCTTTATTGAACGGACTTCGTTCCAATTTTAAAGCGATGGGTGATGTAAAAAGATGCAGTTCGGTGATCTATATTATAGGGAAATAATTACTGGCTGAACTGCACTTCATATAACTCGGGCCATAATTTTCCTGTTATATATATTTTTTTGGTAGCCTCATCCCAGGCAATACCATTGAGGTAATCAGTAAAAGGATATTTCTTCTTGATAGCATCAGCCAGGCTGGTCAGGTCAACTTTGCCGACCACTTCACCGGAATTCGGATCTATCTTAAGGATATAAGGTGCCTGCCACTGGTTGGCGTAAATATACCCATCAATATATTCCAGTTCATTGATATTAAAAGAAAGCCCGCCTGCTTCCGTGATGGATAATGATCTTAATAACCGAAAGGTACCGGGCTGATAAAAATAAAGATTGCTGGAACCGTCACTGGCAATGATCTCTTTCCCGTTGCTGGTCATGCCCCATCCCTGCGGGCTGGCAAAAGTGAATTCTCCGATCTTCTTAAAGTCTTTCAGGGAATACATAAAACCGATCTTTTCCACGTAGGTAAGCTGGTAAACAGTATCGTTAACAATGACAATCCCTTCCCCAAAATATTTTTTGTCGAGATCAACGCTTCTTAATGGTTTCCCTGTTTTCAGGTCAATTTTCATAATCCTGGATCTGCCATAATCGCCTGTGCTTTCGTACAACTCACCCTTATATACCAGCAAGCCTTCTGTAAAAGATGATGTATCATGCGGGTAGGTATTGACCACCGAGTAACTGATCGGTTTCGGGCCTTCCGGCTTTATAGGAGGATCAACGGGGTTATCAGGCCCGTTGTTGCAGGACACAAGTAGTAAAATTGACACTGCAAGACAAAAAAAAGGCTTCATCAGAATAATTTTTACAAAAATAGTTGTCCGCCAAACTCAATCCTGTTAAACGTTCTGTAAGACAGGTGTTGAAAATCGGAAAATTACGATATAAAAAGTTATGTATCTTTCAACAAAACGATTATATTTGAAACTCTGACAGATCTATCCCCATGATTTCCGATTAGTCTAATCCCTGGATCGCCTCCATTTAATTCCACTATCATTTCAATTTTCCAATTCCGCATGAATGCTTCTTAACAGGCATTGCTGTTAGGCTTTCTTTAATTCGTAATGATTCGGAACCATGCGGACTTATTTTATACTGGCTTTAGTATTGATCATATCGTTTGGTCAACTGTCGGCCCAGCGTGCCTGCTCTACAGTTGATTACCTGCAAAACGAAATAGCTAAAGATCCTTCCATTGCCACCCAGTCAGCAAACATTGAGAAATTTATACAAAGACAGATAGCAAATACACAAACCGCCAATTCCGTTGCCAGGTTACAGCATAACGTTATAAAGATCCCTGTTGTTGTTCATATTCTATACCATCAACCCGGCGAAAATATCAGTGATCAGCGGGTGTACAGTGCGATTGATATACTAAACAAATGTTTTCGCCGGAATAATGCTGACAGCATTAATACTCCGGTCGCATTCAAACCTGTTGCTGCCGACTGCGAGATCGAGTTTCAATTAGCCATTTCCGACCCCGGGAAAAAAAGCACGAATGGTATCATTCACAAATACACACCTGTTGCCGAATGGCAGGCTGATGATAAAATGAAATTCTCAAGCGAGATGGGTGACGATGCATGGGACCCGCAGAGTTACCTGAATATATGGGTATGCAATGTGAGGCGGGTGGCAGGTTATTCCAGTGTACCCGGTAGTGTTGCTACAAAAGACGGGGTCGTTGTTGATTACGCTGTTTTCGGAACGAATGGAGCCAGCGGTTATGAAATGGGAAAGACCGTTGTGCATGAAGCAGGTCATTGGCTTGGACTTAAACATGTTTGGGGTGATGCGCTTTGCGGCGACGATCTCGTGCATGATACACCTAACCAGGGAAATTTTACATTGGGCTGCCCAACCGGTATTCGTATCTCCTGCGGCAATGGCCCGACAGGGGATATGTATATGAACTATATGGATTACACCAATGATCAATGTATCAATCTTTTTACAGAAGGACAGAAAACGAGGATGCGTACTTTGTTTGCGCCTGGCGGTCCACGTAATGCCATTTTATATTCCGCGGGGTTAAATACGCCGCTGATCATTGAAGCCCCGGTACCTGATGAGCCGCCAAGGTGGTTGCATTACCAGGTTTATCCCAATCCTGCTACTACTGAGCTGACTCTTGATATCGCTTATGATACCCGCTGGATCGGCAAGACCATTACCATATTTAATGTAAATGGCCAGGCGGTGATGCAGGTCCGGGTGACCTCAAAAATTCAGAAAATAAATATCAGCAGATTGAAAACTGGTATGTATTTTCTATCAGGCAAGAAAGAAGATGGTAGTTTTATAAAACAGAAGTTCATTAAGATCTAAAGCCTGAACTATCTGAATAAAAGGGTCGCTTCTGCGACCTTTTTTTATTTCCGGCTGTCTTAGTTTTTAAACAAACTGTTCCAGCAATGCGATCCTTTTATCAATGGGCGGGTGTGTTGAAAAAATATTATCCCAGGAAGCTGATTTGTGTGCGGATAATTTGGGATTATGAATAAATAACTGCGCCACATCCCGGCTTTCCACTGCTTCGATCATCGGGTCACCGGATATCTTGCGCAGGGCAGAGGCAAGAGCATAAGGTTTCTTAGTGATCTCAGCCGCCCCTGCGTCGGCCAGGTATTCCCGTTTGCGGCTGATACCAAACCGGAGCAATATGGAAATTAAATAAGCAACAGCCGTTACTGCGATCGCAATAAGGATAATGGCCCCGGATCCTTTACTATCCTTGTCACTTTTTCTGCCGGCGCCTGCAAACCGCAAACTCCGGAAAGCCAGTTCGGCGAGAAAAGCAAAAATGCCGACAAAGACGATAGAAATGATCAATAGCCTTACATCGCGGTTACGGATATGCGTCAGCTCATGGGCAATAACGCCTTCCAGTTCCTCATCATTCAGTTTTTCAATGATGCCTTTTGATAAAGAAACAGAATATGTTTTGTTATTGATGCCGCTGGCAAATGCGTTCAGCGAATCATCATTGATGATATAAAGCTTTGGCATTACCATTCCCTGTGATATGCAAAGATTCTCCAGCAGGTTATATACCCGTTTATTTTCTTTTCTTTCCAGCGGGGCTGATCCCGTGGCCATATGAATAAAAGCGGAATGACCGGCCCATGCTACCAGGAACCAGATGCCCACACCGATCAGAACGAAAGGCATGGCCTGCAAAAAATAAACATTGGCCTCTTCCGTGGTTTGGTTGCCGGCAAAAAAGAAAAAAACATAGAACATACCCAGCAATAAAACAGGGAAAGCAATAAGTAAAAGAAATGAATTGATATTATTTCTTTGTACCTGGCGAGAAAGGCCTACGTATTTCATGTTTATGAAATCCCGGAACGGGTTCTCAGCATTTAGAATTTAATTGCAGGTGGTTGCTCCATTTGCTTGCGTGTATCTTCTCCAAGATCAAAGAATATTTCACGTTTGAAACCGAAATTCTTTGCAATAAGATTGCCTGGGAAAGCTTCCACTGAATTGTTGTATTCTGTCGTAGCCCCATTGAAGAAGCGGCGGGCAGCTGCCAGTTTGTTCTCAATGTCACTGAGCTCTTCCTGTAATTGGAGAAAATTCTGGTTGGCTTTCAGGTCAGGGTATGCTTCTACCGATATCTTCAGTCCCTGCAGGGCAGAAGTGAGTTGTTGTTCGGCAACGATCTTATCATCTATCGATTTCGCATTGATAGCGGCGGAACGGGCTTCTGTTATTTTCAATAAAAGATCTTTTTCATGCGAGGCATATCCTTTTACTGTTTCCACCAGTTGGGGAACAAGGTCATGGCGCTGGCGAAGCTGAACATCAATATCCGCAAAAGCATTTTGCCGCCTGTTGCGAAGCCTGACCAATGAATTATAAGCGCTGATCGCCCAGAGAACGATAAGTACAAGAATACCGAGTACAATTAATATTGCCATAATAAATGTTTTTAAGTTGGGGATTGAAATTAACGAAAATCAGGGAACTTCAACAAGTTCCCTGACCGGATGGAAATGACAGCCTGGTTATTTGGCTGCCTATTTGAATATTGTTCCGAAAAATTCTTTCATATCCTTCCACGATGCCGTATCTGCTGCAGCATTGTAAGCGATCGGGAGCTTGAATTTTTCCCCGTTTGCGGTGGCAGCCGGGTTGGTAAACGCATGTTTGGCGCCTGCATAGGCTTTGAAAGTATAAGTGGCGCCGATCGAATCCATTTGCTTTTTGAACAGATCCACTTCTGCCTGTGGTACCAGCGGATCATCTGCGCCGTGACATACCAATATTTTTGCTTTCAGCAGTTCTTTATTGGCCGGCGCTATATTCAGGTTGCCGTGAAAACTAACAACCCCTGCGAGGCTGTCTCCCAGTTTTGCCATACTTAGTACCATGCCCCCGCCGAAACAATAGCCGATAGCGGCAACTTTATTACCATCTGCCTGGCTATACGATTTCAGTTTGGTCAATGCAGCATCAAAACGTTTTTTGGCCATGGCAATATCCTGGTAAAAAGGCATTGCTAGTTTTAAGGCGCTGTCAGGATTATCAGCTGTTTTGCCGTTGCCAAACATGTCAACTGCCATTGCGATATACCCGAGACCTGCCAGTTCTCTTGCTCTTTTTTTGGCATAATCATTAAGCCCCCACCACTCATGCACAACCAAAACAGCAGGACGTTTATCTTTGTTGTTCGAGTCATATACAACGAATCCGTTCATCGTGACACCATCCCCGGTATAGGTGATATTTTCTTCTTTTATAGCCGGGGCTTTTGTTTCAGGCTCTGGTGGGTCTTCGTCATGACAGGATGCAATACCAAGGGCAACCACTGCCAGGCAAATACCGATAAAGCTTTGAGGTCTCATGTAATATGAATTTTGATGATGAAATAGTTGAATCGTATAAAGGTCAGTAAAAGTTTGGTTGCAGGAAAATTTTTCAGGAAAGCTTGTTTTTTTCTATATCAATTATATATTTAACCTACATTAACCAAACACGAATGAAGAAATACTTTGTAATCTCCGGGCTGATGGCAACTGCCATTCTATTTTATAACTGTAGCGGTTCCAAAAAAGCCACCGCCTCAAAGCCGGCTCCTTTGAGTTATGAAACAAACCTCAAAACTGTTATTGAAGCCAATTGTTCTCCCTGCCATATACCGGCAAAAGGCGGTAATAAAAAAGCATACGACAATTTCGCCAATACAAAAACCGATATCGATGAGATGATCCGCCGGGTCGAGCTGAACCCTACCGACAGGGGATTTATGCCATTCAGGGGTAAGGCCAAACTCAGCGACAGCACTATTGCCGTGTTTAAGAAATGGAAAGAAGACGGGCTGCTGGAAAAATAATTGCCGTCTTACAACCTGCCTCATCGCAGCCGGTCACAGCATCGTTTATTTGTCAGCGCTTAGGAGTGATATATCCCGTATAGTTCATCGACGACCTGTTTGTTAAGGTTACCTTCAGTTGCGCATTCC
>DATDIX010000322.1:0-14870 GCA_036520835.1 Chitinophagaceae bacterium
AATCACCAACAGCCACCAGGTTGCTCCGATTGCTATTAAGGTATAGTGCATGTGTGCCCACCGCAACATTGGAATAGCCGTTTGTATTAAATAAGGTCTTAAATCCTATCGCAACATTATCACTCGCTGAAATGATATTCCGTAGTGCATCGCTGCCTACTGCTGTATTGCGGTTGCCGGTAGTATTATTAAGTATCGCCGCCTGGCCAACAGCAGTATTGTGGATACCGGTGCTGTTAGTACCTAATCCAAGAATTCCGGAGGCGGTATTGGAAGACCCGGTTGTGTTACTTTGCAATGCACCGGCTCCGAATGCTGCATTGTTGATGCCAGTCGTATTCAAATACAAAGCCCAGGCCCCGACACCTGTATTTTGAGAGCCGGTAGAATTATTTCTTAAACTATTAAATCCGACACCTGTATTATAATTGCCGGTAGAATTATTTCTTAAACTGCTCCATCCGATACCTGTATTATAATCACTCGTCTTATTAGCTGACAGGGATTTGTAACCCATGGCCGTATTTCCTTCCCCCGTGGTGACGGAATCCAGCGATCTGAACCCATACGATGAATTCATCGTGATGGTATCGATATATCCTGAACGAACATTATTCACCCGGATGATAAACGGTTTTGTATCCAGGGTTCCTATGAACTGTGTGTTGGGATCAATTCCTGCATTGCCTGTTAAACTCCAGCCACTGGAAGCCATAATGGTTTGCCAGTTGGGTATTGCCGGGGTTCCTATGTTCACCAGCAACTGGTTTTTGGTAGTGTCCAGTACCAGTAATCCCTTGGCAGGGCTGGCGATCGCTGCCACCGCAGCTGAGTTCATCCGGGGTATCAGCAGGCCTTTTGTACTGCTTTTTATATCCAGCATGGCGCTGTTGTCAGGCAAACTGGCATCATTGTTTATGCCCACATTTTGCGCATGGCTGGTAATACATGTTGCGGTTACAATCAAAAGCAGTAATTTTTTCATGACTTATTTTTTTAGAAGTTGTTCAACAAGTTTTTTTAATTCATTGATCTGCGCTTGCAGTTTTTCTATGTCCATTTCCTGTTTGTTTATTTTATTCTGTTGTGATTCTATTTGAAGTTGCTGTTCTTTTATAGCATTGATCAGTAAAAATGTATAAGCCTGGTTATTGACGGAACGCAGATCATCATAAGCATTTTGTTTATTTTTTTCGATCATGTACGGGGCAACTTTTTCCAGATCCTGCGCAACGACGCCAACCTGTTCCTGGTCGGTATTAAATGGTGCATCAGCATTGTAATAAAATTTCACAGGATTTATTTTGCTGATCACATTCAACCCATCGGTAAAGGCAGTGATATTATTCTTCAATCTTGCATCGCTCCATGATAATACTGTACCTGTGGCAGTATATGCAAACCCGTTACTTACTTCAAAACCTTTTACATTACCTTTTAAATTTGCTACACCGGCGCCATTGGTATAAAACTCCAATGAGCCCGTATATACGCCCAGGTCACGGGATTTGATATAGCCCGGACGCCATTCGTTGCCAGCACCGTAATCACTCATAAACTCAAGTGCAGCGGGGCCAAATCCACCCCGGTTGCCTATTACCAGTGTTACGGGTGTTGCACTGGCTGGGCCAACTACTTCAAATTGTTGCTCGGGAGCGGTGGTACCAATTCCTACTTTGCCGCTTCCTTTTATCCGCATTCTTTCTGTAAAAGAAAAGGTCGACCCATAGCCAAAAGCTATGTCAGCACCTTCAACATCAGAATGTATCTGCAGTAAGCCAGCCAGGATGCCTATCCCAAATTGGTTACTGGGCCCGCTGCTGTATAAGGTTATTTTTTTCCCTAAAGAGTTTCTAAATGATAAAGGGGCATCAGGTGTGGTTGTGCCAATGCCAATAGTGCCATTTCTTAAAACGGTTAGCGCATTCATTCTATTTGTCTCGGTTGCTCCAATTCCTATTTGGAAAATCCTGTCGGTAGCTACTAAAAAATTCGGGTTCGGATTGTCAGTGTCGTCATTGTACAAACCTGCGGTAAACGACGCATATGCTTTTGACTTAGTATAAAGTCCTACACAGGTGGAATGATTGCCGCTGGCATTTGTTTCGTACCCCATACTAGTTGAAACTTGACCGCTGGCATTTGTTTTATACCCCATACTTGTTGAAGCATAATTGCTGGCGTTTGTTTCATACCCCATGCTGGTTGAATGCTCCCCCCCGGCAATTGTGCGGTGTCCCGAAGCAAATGAATGAAAGCCGCTGGCAATCGTTTCGAATCCCGAAGCAAATGAATAATCTCCGGATGCTGTTGTAAAATATCCCGAAGCAAACGAGCCTAGACCTATTGCTAGGCAGTTCCATCCTGCTACAAAAGAAATTCTACCAATATTATCCTTATCCCAGTTAGCACCATCAACTATTCCTACGCGAAACGCAGCTTTTTGTGGATACCACATCATACGTATGCCGGGCCCTTGCACAGGGGGATCAAAAGTTGTAAGGAATGGAATTGTTGGTGATCCGGTAAATACAACATTGCTGTCACTAACGTGCAACCTTGCCTGCGGTGCATCGGTGCCAATACCAACATTTTGTGCATGACTGGTATAATAAGTTGCTGTTGCAAGTAAAAGCAGTAATTTTTTCATTGCTTAATTTTTTATAATGGTTATTACAGGCATTGGTGGTCTCCGGGTCTCAACCGGGGTTTGGGTATAGTTGGCGGATAAAGATCATTGGTACAACCAGGCAGTATGGCCGCCTGATTAAAAGTATAGAGCCTGTCTATAGCAGGAAATAGGTAATTAGAGTATGCAGTATGCGTATTTTGAGGGATGCCCGGTTATTTTACCCGGTTGCCGTACACCTTATTAATGGCTTCGGTCTTGTTCTGTACATGGAGTTTTTCGTAGATCTTGCCGATATGCTGGCGAACGGTATGAAAGCTGATGCCTAATTGCTCTGCGATCTCTTTATATAATAATCCTTTGGCAACGAGTTCGAGTACTTCTTTCTCCCGCGGAGTAAGAATAGCTGCTTCGGGTGTTTGGGTTGTTTTATTCTGGTCAACAAATTCAGAAACTAATTTCCGGGCAATGCTGGCGCTCATAGGTGAGCCGCCTTCCTGCAATTCTTTAATAGATTCAATGATCTGCAGGGGAGGGGTCTTCTTAAGCAAATAGCCGCTGGCGCCGGCTTTCAGCGCTTCAAATACCTGGTCATTGTTCTCATATACCGTGAACATCATGAACTGGATCCCCGGCGCTGTTTTTTTCACCTGCCGGATACATTCAATGCCCGTCATACCGGGCAGGTTGATGTCCATGATCACGATATCGGGTTTCAGTAGCGGGAGTTCAAGCGCCGCAGCTTCTGCAGTTCTGAATACGGCGACCAGTTGCAGGGCATCATCCTGTTTGATAAAAGCGCTGAGCCCTTCTATCACTTCTTCCAGGTCTTCCACTATGATCACACTGATCTTTCCCATTATTGCAAATTTACAGGCAGGATACACACTACCTATAGGTATTTTGTTGGATGCCGGTACCGATATTGATAATTATCATCGTTCCTTCAGCATTTTTGATAGTGATATGACCACCGGTCTCTTGTATTCTTTTTTTCATGTTTTCAATACCGTTGGCAAAAGGACGGACGGATGAGGGGTCAAATCCCTTTCCATTATCATGTATCAGTACACGCAGTTCTTTATCGCAATGGATATGGATCTTGACTTCTGTGGCATGCGCATGTTTTACCACGTTGTGAAGGGATTCTTTGATCACCAGGAAAATATTCCTCCTGATCTCCCCGTTGATCTTTATATCGGCTGTATCACTGCTTTCGAAGTGAAGTTTGATGTTTTTATCTTCCAGGTATTCCGATGCATAAGAGCGGCAAAAGCTGACCAGGTCACCGGATGAATCATATCGTTGGTTCAATGCCCATACTATCTCACCCATTTTCTCCGCCATCTCATCACTGTAGGCAGATATTTTTCCGAGATCTTCATTTGTTTTTTGCCCCTCCTGGTTTTGCAACTGTAGTTTTTCACTCAGGAATTTTATACGGGACAGCGAGGCCCCAAAATCATCGTGCATATCGGTGGCGATACGTGTCCTTTCTTTATCCACCGCCCATTGTTTTTCCAGGCTGGCTTTTTGTTTTTCCAGCCGCCTTTTAAAATAACTGCGGACAACCAATATTACGAGTGCAATGAAAGCACAGACCATGGTAAGCCTGAACCCCCATGTTTGCCACCAGGGAGTGGCGATGGTAAACGAAAAGGGTTCTTTTATTTCTGTCCATTCTGTATCGCCCTTTCTTTTAGCCCTTACCCGGAAACTGTATTGACCGGGATTGAGGCTACTGTAAATCGCGGAGCGTTTGCTGCCGCTATAAATCCAGCCGGGATCGGCTCCTTTCAACTGGTAGGCAAATTCAAGTTCTTTGCCACCAACCATATCGGCTGCCGTGAACTGGAACTGGAAATTATTTTCATCATGCTTTAATGCCGGGGCAAGGGTTATATCAATTTTCCGGCCATTCATATTGATCTCATCTACGTAAATGCCGATCGCTTTTTTATTTTGCGCCAGTAATTCATCCGGGTTCATGTGCAGTAGCAGGTTGTCGCTGCTGATCCAGAGTTCATTGCCTGCTTTGTCGAAGTAAATAGCGCTGCTGCTGAATTTATCGGCGGGCAGGCCATTCTCCTTTTTAAATGTGAGGAATTTATGTTCACCGGGAAGATAACAGACCAATCCTTTAAGGGTGCCCATCCACAGCCTTTTCTTATTATCTGTTACTATCGAATTAATATAATTGGTAGGCAGCCCGTCCTCTATGGTCAGTAAACGTGCCCGCTTGCGGGCTACATCATACGCTGCCACTCCTAATCCTTCATAACTTATCCATAGCGTATCTGACAAGCCTGACCAGATATAAAAAATATTGGCTGGCATGGGCCTTTCAATGCCAGTGACGGTGTCAATGCTGAATTCACTGAAGGTTTTTTTTGTATCATCCCATTTAAGCAGGAAATAACTTTTATTGACCGAGAACCAGCTATTGCCTTGCCTGTCTTCAGTAGCATTGGTCAGGTAGCCAAAACTAAATGCAGGGACTGTTGATCCCCTGCTGTAATGTTCGATTGCATTAGTGCCTGCAGGCTTACGGGCAATGCCTCCTCCCTGGTTAAAGCTGAACCATTCATCGCCATGGCTGTCTTTATATAATAAGGTTACCAGGTCGGCATTGCCATAATAGGAGTCAAGAAAAGTAACCGGGAACATCTTTTGCTTTGCAATATCATAAGCGGCCAGTTTTTTTTGTCCGCCACCGCCCCCAATGTAAAGGGTATTGTTGCTGAGCATGCTGCCCCAGGCCAATGGTACTACTTTATTATCAATAACTCCGGCGCTGTTATTTATCTTGCTGATATGGTAGGTCCCAAGACCATAAATACTGGCATAAAGATCATTGTCGTTACCACTGATGATCTTGTAGCATTCTGCAGGCTGGGCTGTATTAGTGCCGGGCAGTTCAATGGTTTTAATGATACGATTTATGTTATTGATCCGGCTCAGGCCCTGGGTAGTGCCTGTCCATATATTTCCTTCCCTGTCTTTATAAAAGCAAAAGATCGCATTGCCTGCCGGCGAACTCTCTTTATCAGCCTGGTGAAATATGTGTTCGATGGCGCCCGTGTTTTTATTAAGAATATTCAGGCCGATTGCTGTGCCGATATACAGTATGCTGTCATTGATCTCTGCTAGGCTCAACAGCTGGTTGGAAGAAAGTCTTTTGCCATCGGGACTACCTGCTCCAAAATGACGCATCGTCTTGCCATCAAAATTATATTGAAGCAGCCCATGCCAGAAATTACTAAAATAGAGGCTGTGTTGTTTTTTATCGTATCCCTGGAACTGGGTGATCTTTTCTGTTTCACTGAAGCGTGTATCAGGAGTAAACCGTTTAATGCTGCCGGAACGGATGCTGTATAATGCAAAATTCCGTCCATCGGCAAGAAGTAAAGTGTCGTCAGTGACAAATGAAGCTTTTATTGCCCCGTAAGTGCCAGTCGAAAAACCAGGAACTATTTTTTTTGTAATAACCAGGCTGCTGTTGGTGATAAAGATAGTATCATACGAAGAGAATAATAAACTTTTATCAGGTAATTGCTCCAGTGATAGTATCATCTTCTTTGCCAGCGGAGTGACAGGTTGATAAAAAGAACCGGTGATCGTATTCATGCACCAAAGACGACCGCCGGAACTAAAAGCAAGGTGACCAGGTTTATATTCAATAATACTGCCGATAGTGTTCGATGGAAATGAAAGGGAGCTATCCCTGCCGGCAAAGAAATTTTTAAAATCAGCTCCGTCAAATCTTGAAAGCCCTTCACGGGTTCCTATCCATATAAAGCCACGGCTATCCTGTGTTATGCTGTAAATATTATTATTACAAAGACCATTGGCTGTTGTATAATTCTGGAAAAATAGTTTCGGGGATTGTCCTTCCGCCCTGGTCAATACGAAGCAGCTGATGATAAAACATATATAGTGAACGACAGCGACCGGTTTCTTCATTCTTCTAAAATAGAAAAAGAAACGGTAAGGCGCATCATTCAAAATCTGCATACATCAGGTATTTTTTCCTGATGGCTTTGAATTGCGCCAGTTTTGGTTCCCAGCTTTTCCTGATCTCTGCTTCACTTTTCCCGGCTTTGATCTGCTGCCACAAAAGATTATTCCCGGCCAACTTATTAAAAAATGATTCTTCCATCTTTTTTGATTTGGGCAAAATAAAGAAACTGTCTTTTTTAGGAAAGAGTTTATAAGCTTGTATAAGCCATTTTAACTGCACTTTATTCCCTGCCCGTTCAGCTACTTCATCCTGGCCGCCGCTGATATCCCATCCGTAACACAGCTTCCCGTAATGCTTTGAGGTTTTTGCTCCTTCATTCGGATTAGGAGTGAATGAATAAAGTTTTTTTGACAACAGCGGATGGCCGAATACCTGGAATGGTTTATCGGTTCCTCTTCCTTCACTTAACACGGTGCCTTCAAAGAAGCAGGTGGATGGATAAAGCCAGATGGATTGAATATCCGGTAGATTCGGCGAGGGTCTTACAGGTAAAACATACCGGCTATTATGATCGTAGTTCTTATTTTTTATAACCAGGAAATGAAAAGGCGTATCAGAACTGTTTTGTGCTACCCGGTAATAATCTTTTTTCTTGTTGGCTTTTACAGAAAGCCATTTTTCCCCTGATATCATCATCGCATATTCCCCGATCGTCATCCCGTAAACTACAGGAACAGGTTGCATACCAACAAAGGATTTGTATTTTTTATCCAGCACCGGGCCATCTACATAGTGGCCATTCGGATTGGGACGATCAAGCACCAGCAGGGGTATGCTGTTTTCAAAAGCCGCTTCCATGTATTCCTGCAGCGAAGAAATGAAAGTATAAAAACGTACACCCACATCCTGTATATCAAAGATCATCACATCAATATCCTTCAGGTCTTGTGGGGTTGGTTTTCTTTTTTCGCCATATAATGAAATAACAGGAACTCCTGTTTTTTCATCCGTGTAATTACCGATCTTTTCGCCGGCATCAGCCGTACCGCGAAAACCATGTTCAGGTCCGAATATCACTTTGATAGTAAGCCCTAACTTCATCAGCGTATCTACCAGGTGGGTATTGCCTACCATGGATGTCTGGTTGGCAAAAACAGCTAAGCGTTTTCCCTCAATTAGCGGAACATATACCCCGGTGCGGTCAGCGCCGGTGATGATGGGTTTGGTAGGGTCAGCCGCGGGAAATGTAATTGGATTGTTTTCCTGCGCCCTGCAAAATAGGCCTGTCAAAAAAATAGAAATAGAAAGGATCGTAAGTTTCATTTGTGAGTTTTGTGGAGAACAAATTTCTGCAATTATTTTCTATTTAATGGAGGAATATTCTCCGTTCATCATTTTGGTTTACCTTGCGCAAAAGTTGCATCCTGCATGCAGCCATTTATTAAAATTAAATCTAAAAGATGCAACAGGTAAAAAAAGGAGACAAGGTGAAAGTGCATTATCACGGACGCCTGACCAGTGGAGAAACATTTGATAAATCAGAAGGCCGGGAACCACTTGAATTTGAAGTTGGCAGCGGTATGGTGATAAAAGGTTTTGATGACGGAGTGACCGGGATGGCTATTGGTGAAAAAAAGACGATCAATATCCCATTTGATGAAGCGTATGGCCCTAAAAATCCCGATATGCTGATCGAAATGCCGAAAGAACGTTTTCCGAAAGATATGGATATAGAAGTAGGCATGCCGTTGGGTATGAGCGACGGGCAGGGACAGCAATTCCAGGTTGTGATAACAGAGATAAAAGAAACGATAGTGATGCTGGATGCGAATCATCCGCTTGCCGGGCAGGATCTTGTCTTTGACCTGGAACTGGTAGCTATAGAAAATAAGCCGCTAATTATTATGCCGTAGTGCCAATAGGCAATAATTAGTATTTAATAAAAAAAGTTCATAGCATACACTATGAACTTTTTTTATTGCAAATGGCCTGTTGATATTACTTTCTGTTAAGCCACCATCCCAGCCAGATGCCCACTAATGCCCACGCAACTACTGCATCTATTAAATGACCAGTGGTCGCTTCCAGGGGTAATTGAAACCAGTTGTGTGCGGTATAAGGTCCCAGCAACCAGCAGAAAAACCCGGTTGCCACTGAACCAGCTACAACTCTTATTGGTCTCGGTGTGGCACCGCGGGTCAGGATATAAATAAGTAAGAATACAAGGACCAGATCGATCAGGAAACCGCGTATCATGGGTTTTGTCATACCATCTTCGTAAGCAGATTTGTAAACAATTGTGGCGAAGGGTTTGCCGCTCATTTCTTTACTGAAGGGCTCCCAATCATCCATAGATGAGCCGGGTGGTAATGTGGGCAACCTGTACATTCCCTCTTCTTTGATCACTGAAGAAAGATGGCTCATGATGCTGTCCTGTGCCGGGGTATATTTGGCTTCAGCATCATGAATACCAAGCATAGACCAGGAAAGAAATTGCCATGAAAAGACAAGAATGGCCCCTACTAAAGAGCCGATTAACCATTTTTTCATAATCGTTGGTTTTGTTTGAGTGTAAAAGGTAAAAACATTCCCTGTCTTTTGCAAGCCTGATCAATACACGTGTGTGCATTAAATCGTATATTCGGCGCCCCAAATAGGTGAGTATGTTTGAAAATTACCAGTTTACTGCCGCGGAACGTTTCTTAAGATATGTAAGGATAGATACACAAAGCGATCCATTATCATCATCGCAGCCAACAACAGCAAAACAAAAAGACCTGGGCCAGCTATTAGCTGAAGAACTGAAGAAAATGGGTATTGCTGATGCGCACATGGATGAGTTCGGTTATGTATATGCAACGATCCCTTCTACTACTGATAAAAAAGTTCCGGTCATTTGTTTTTGTGCTCATATAGATACGGCTCCTGATTGCAGCGGCACCCATGTGAAACCCATCGTTCATAAAAATTACCAGGGACAGGATATAATATTGCCTGACGATACCACACAGGTGTTACGAACACAGGATTATCCATACCTGCATAAGTTAACAGGACATGACATCATTACCGCATCAGGCACTACATTATTGGGATCTGATGATAAAGCCGGTGTGGCGGAGATCATGGACCTGGCTAATTTCCTGGTGAATAATAAAAGCGTAAAGCATGGAACTATAAAGATATTATTTACACCTGATGAAGAAGTGGGTAAAGGAACGATTAAAGTTGACCTCGAAAAACTGGGAGCTGATTTTGGTTATACACTGGATGGCGGTGATGCGGGTTCACTCGAAGATGAGACATTCAGCGCTGATGGGGTACAAGCGGTCATTCATGGTGTTATTTCACATCCGGGCTATGCAAAAAATAAGATGATCAATGCGATGAAGATCGCAGGACATATATTGGATGCGCTGCCAAAAGACCGCCTGTCGCCTGAATCAACAGAAGGCAGAAGAGGATTTATACACCCGGTACGGATAGAAGGAGTGGCGGAAAAATGTACCATTGATTTCATCATCCGTGATTTTGATACGCCGGGTTTAAAAAAGAAAGAAGATTTTCTGCGGACAATGATAGCCGAAACGGTGAGAATATACCCGAAAGTTTCTTTTGATTTTCACGTCACAGAGCAGTACCGCAATATGAAGGAAGTACTCGATCTTCATCCGCAGGTGGTGGACCATGCAAAGCTGGCCATTGAAAGAGCGGGCCTGGAAGTGAAAATGGAAAGTATCCGCGGCGGTACCGACGGCAGCAGGCTTTCCTTTATGGGATTACCCTGCCCCAATTTATTTGCCGGGGAACAGGCCATTCATTCCAAATTGGAGTTCATTAGTGTGCAGGATATGAATAAAGCAGTGGAGACGATGGTGCATTTAGCGCAGATATGGGAAGAAAGAAGTTAATTTGCTAATGTGCAAATTTGCTGATATGAAAATGAGAACGCCTGTTATCTGTGCGCTGCTTTTGTTGTCAGCAAGATCCTTTTCTCAGAATTTATTGGCAAACGGGGACTTTGAAGAAGAAAATATTTGTACCGAATACATAGTAAACTGCGCCCCCGAAGCATGGATCGCCAATAAGGATGGTTTCAGCACCTACTTTAAAGATACCGGCAGCGCACATAGTGGTACACATTTCCTGGCCATTGAGGTCGGGCATTCTTCCAAAACTTTTCAGCGAACATTTTCCAGGACCCGTTTATTGTGTGGTCTTCGCAAAGATCATATATACAAATTGGAGTTCTATGTCAAATCTCAGTATGACATATTGGACAGTGTGGGTGTGATCTTTACTTCTTTTGATTTTTTGTTTGGTAAAAAAAGACTTCAGCAATTACTTCCTTCCATGTTTCTGCAACCGGCAAGTGGTTCTTTTACCACTGACAGCAACTGGCAGAAAGTTTCTATGAATTACCTGGCAAAGGGTGATGAGGCTTTTTTATCGATCGCTAATTTTTCCAAGAGGGATATAACAGGTGTGCCAAATGATCCAAAAGGGGGGCACTTATTTATTTTTGTTGATGATATTTCATTAGTGCCACTTGATTCCCGTGAGCAGTTATGCAGGGAAGCACTGGCTAATAAAGAAGATATTTATGCACAGGATGAGCGGCATGAGTTCCTGCGCCAGGGTATCAGGCAGAACAATGATAATCCCCCGACAGTTGTAATTCCTTTTACGAGTATATTGAACATTGACACATTGGTGCTGCCAGATATGTTGTTTGCGACCGGTAAGGCAGAACTGCATAAAAGCAGTTATGGGCTGCTTGATGATTTTTGCCGTAAAATATCAGGAAAGAATATAGATTCCATCGTGGTGGAGGGACACACCGATAACAGGGGGACATTTGCAGCCAACAAAAAATTATCGGGTGACAGGGCCAATGTGGTAAAAGAAGCGCTCCGCCAGCGATTGAGCCGGTTAAAGCCTTTAATTGTTACAAGAGGATGGGCGGATATGAAACCTGTGGAGAGTAACAAAACCACGGCCGGGCGGCAACAGAACCGCAGGGTTGAATTATTCGTCTATACAAGGGAATAAAATCTTTTCCATTTCAGTCAGCCTTATGTTACCTTTAGCGGCTACTGCCGGCGTTGCTTCATTGCGATCACTTCTCTGCAAGTAAAGAACAGAAAGCTGAAGTAAGTTCCCGATCATCGGATCTTCATCCTGGAAATGAAAGCGAAAGCAATAAGGCAGCTTGCTTAAAAACTATTTGATCAGTTAACTAAAAAATTCTTGCTATGGATTTTGAACAAATTTTTTACTCTTATTGGTGGTTGCTTGTAGGATTGATCATTCTTTTCGGATCATTTTTTACGATCAACCAGGGTTATATCGGGGTCATCACCATGTTTGGTAAATACCGCCGTATCGTCCGCCCGGGTTTGAATATGAAGATCCCGATACTGGAGACCGTATCAAGAAGGGTTTCAATACAAAACCGTTCAGTGGAACTGGAGTTCCAGGCCGTAACACAAGACCAGGCCAATGTTTATTTTAAAAGCATGTTGCTCTACTCTGTGCAAAATTCAGACGAAGAGACGATCAAGAAAGTCGCTTTTAAATTTATTGCCGACCGTGACCTGATGCAGGCATTGATCCGGACCATCGAAGGAAATATCCGGTCATTTGTCGCAACAAAAAAACAGGCCGAAGTACTGGGCCTGCGCCGTGAAATAGTGGAGTATGTAAAAGTGGAGGTAGACCATAGCCTCGAAGAGTGGGGCTATCACCTGCAGGATCTGCAGATCAATGATATCACATTTGATAAAGTGATACTGGATTCCATGAGTAAGGTTGTGGCAAGTAATAACCTGAAGGCAGCAGCAGAAAATGAAGGACAGGCATTGCTGATCACAAAAACGAAATCGGCGGAAGCGGATGGTAATGCAACCAAAATTGCTGCCGAAGCAGAAAAAGAAGCAGCCCGTCTCCGCGGACAGGGTGTGGCGCTTTTCCGCCAGGAAGTAGCAAAAGGTATGTCAGAAGCTGCCGAACAAATGAAACAGGCTAACCTGGATACCAATGTTATCCTTTTCAGCATGTGGACGGAAGCGGTTAAGAACTTTGCTGAATATGGAAAGGGTAACGTGATATTCCTTGATGGAAGCCCGGATGGAATGGAAGGAACGATGAGGCAAATACAGGCGCTGATGGTCAAACAGGCCGGAACAAGCAATAAATCATAAGACCGAAAGACGGTAAGCTGGTAAGTCCGGAAGATATTTCAAATCAATTGAGATGTCTTCCGGACTTTTGGTCTATTGGACTTCCCGGCTTCCTGTTAAAGAACTCCAAAACTTAAGCGTATCATACAACGTGGCACTATTTTTTTCGTTCAATGACGTGTTATTAAGGACTGTTGATAATAATCGAAAAAGTAATTAAGCCTCTTATCTTACATTTACGCACCTAAAGGAAAATAATCTATGTTTGACCTCTTACAGATCGTTGATTCGTTGGCAAAAACCACAAGTAAATTATCCGGAGACAGTAATAATGATGGCTACCTTGGTTTTGGGGAACTCATAATTATGGGCGGCTGGATCATGATCCCGCTGGGCATCATGTTGCTGCTGGCCGTCTACGTTTTTGCAGAAAGGTCTATTGCGATCCGGAATGCTTCCAGGATCGACAACAATTTCATGAATATTATCCGGGACCATATCGTAAGCGGGAATGTATCAGCGGCAAGGAGTTTTGCCAAAAACACCAATAACCCTGTGGCCCGCATCATTGATAAAGGCATACAGCGTATCGGTAAGCCCATTGACAGTATTGAAAAAAGTATGGATAATGTAGGACAACTGGAAATGTATAAACTGGAAAAGAACCTCGGTATCCTTTCTGTTGTTTCCAAAGCGGCGCCGATCTTCGGGTTTGTAGGTACACTGGTAGGGTTGATGCAGTTATTTTCCAATATTACCAATTCCAATGAATTTGAAGTGGGCACCATTGCAGGCGGTATTTATACCAAGCTCATTACTTCTATCACCGGGCTGGTGATCGGTCTTTGTGCCTATCTTGCCTATAGCTACCTTAATACACAAATAGATAAAACTTCCAACAAAATGGAAGCTGCCTCCTCTGACTTCCTGGATGTATTGCAGGAGCCTACACGTTAAACCGCGTTGATGAATGAACCAATGCTATTTAACAACAAACTAATAGAACGCAGATGAAATTCAGGAAAAAACATAACGAGGCCTCAGAAGTTTTTACAGATTCATTGAATGATATCCTGTTCATCCTGCTCATGTTCTTCCTGATCGTAGCTACACTGGCTAACCCGAATGTGGTGCCCGTGGGTACGCCAAGAGGAAGCAAGGAAACCAGGGCTAAACAGAATGTCATGGTGTCTATTGATAAAGAGCAGAACTATTACATCGGTACCAATAAAGTGGATCATTTGCAGATGGACTCCCTTTTAAAACGGGAAATAGAAAGATTCAGGAAAACACCTTTGGATACTCCTACCGTCGTAATTAATGCTGATACCATTGCTCACTATGGTGAAGTTTTCAGGATCATGCGTATCGCAAAACTCAATAAGGCTAAAGTGGTCGCCTCGGTGAAATAACTATTTACCGAAAACAGCCTTCAGCATTCTTTCCTTTTCCTGCATATCTTTTTTTAATTCGGCACTGTAGCCATACGACTCAAACAGGGTTGAAACTGCTTTCCCCTGGTCTTCATGTATCTCTGTATAAATAGTGCCTGCCGGGGTTAAATGATCTTTTCCAAATTCAGCGATGGCTTTATAGAATATCAATGCGTCGTTATCCGGAACAAATAAAGCGGTATGTGGTTCATAGCTCAATACATTCAGCTGCATTTGCTGTTTACCTTTTTCCGGTATATAAGGAGGATTACTGATAATGATATCGAAGGACGGGAGTTTATTCCTTTTTTCTTTATCCAAAAAATCAAGCAAAAGAAAATTGACATCGGCACCCAGTGTCGCCGCATTCTTTTCAGCTATCCGCAGGGCAGCTTCACTCACATCGCAACTCCATACTTCCGCTTTGCGCAATTTTCTTTTTAAAAAGATAGGGATACAGCCGCTGCCGCTGCCAATATCCAGTATGGAAAGCGTATCAACCGGGAATTTGCAGTTGGATATAACCCATTCCACCAACTCTTCGGTTTCGGGTCTTGGTATCAATACATTTTTATCAACATAGAATTTCAACCCGCAAAACCAGGCTTCATTCAATACATATTGTACGGGCTCATGAGCCAGCAGCCTTTTGATAAATTCTTTTA
>DATDIX010000323.1:0-11372 GCA_036520835.1 Chitinophagaceae bacterium
CCTCAACAGGCATTTTTAACAATACTGGTGGCGTTGCCTTTCAACTATTTCCCCTGTCTGCTCCGATATTCGACCTGACATCGGTGGCTAATGGCTCGAGAAAAATGTTCACATTCAGTCCAATTGCAGCGGTAGCTCCCAGCGGACTGAGTTTTACTGCAGCAACTGCAGTAGGAATGACCCTGAACTGGATTGATAACTCTTCCGATGAAGTGGGATATGCCATTTATCGCTCAGATGACGGTGGTGTAACCTATAAATTTTATGCTGAAACTGATCTATTCACTCACAGCTTAGCAGTTAATGTTGGATTAACTCCTTTAACTAATTATTCATGGAAGGTATATACCATCCGGGAGGGACTTTCTTCCCCGATCACCGGCAGCCAGTCAACAATTGCTGCAGGTAATATTACTTCGAATGGAACCGGGGGTGGTTTATGGAGCTCTGCCACAACATGGGTGGGAGGCGTTGTGCCAACTGCTTCTGATAATGTCACCATAAAAAATGGCGACAATGTTACGATTGATTTTGGGGCTGCTTATAACCTAACCGTTGGCGAGGGAGTTTCCGGTTCACTAACCATTATTTCACCTTCCGCAAACGTATCAGTCGGAGCAAACGTAACTATTGCTGCCGGGGGAATATTCAGTACTACAAATTCCATTGGCTTCAATAGCAATCTTATTGTAGGCGGAAATCTGACTAATAACGGTACACTTGACTTTAGTACGGTTAGTGCTGGCACAAATATTTTGTTTACCGGAGCCAACAACAGCAAATTTGACGGCTCGGGCGCAATAACTGATATAAGAGCCATCACCATTAATAAAGGCGACTCCTGGACAAATGTGCTGGAACTGATGCCAGCAAATTTAACTGTTATAGGTACTAGCGGACTCGTACCTCATTTCCTAACACTGTTCAATGGTACGTTGAAGATTTCCGGTTCATTTACAATGATTAGCCGGGTGTTCTCCCCATTTGTCGCAGATTACAGTATTCCAGCAACAGCAGGTCTCTGGATAAACAATCCAAATTTTTCAGTTTCAGGATCATTTACCTCAGCTTTTGTATCAGGATTATTAAGAATTTCACAGGGCCAATATATTATTGGTGGCAGTATTAATAGCTCGATGTACTTTTTAATGGGCAGTACAATTATAGTGGAAGGAGGCATGGTAAATGCTGCAGGACGTTTTGCAGTTTCCGACATTCAAAACAGAATTACATACAATCAGACCGGAGGCACCGTTACAGTTTGCACGGCAGGTAACACAGATCCTTTGCTTGCAAGTTTTGATCTTGGATCATCTTCAGCTTCCTCTATAAATATAAGTGGTGGTACAATTATTTGTGAACAGCCGGCTACGGCACTTGATTACCGCAACCAAGCGGGCGCAGGTGCTGCAGGAATTACCGGGGGCACTCTGCAAATTGGAAACGCAACAACGTCTAGCCCAAGTCCTTTTAAGATCAATGGCTATGTTCCGAATCTCGTACTAAGCAATAATACAGGCTATATTGGTGTCTTCATTAACTCACTTCCCGGCAACATCGACAATAGCGCACTTAATATTAATATTGCTGCAGGCAAAACACTGCAGATTATTGATGTTCCATTTCATTTTTACGGAACTACACTAACAAATAATGGGAATCTTCTAGTCAGCCAACCTAACGCTGGATTTTATGCATCGAATAATACAGCGCCTCAACTATATTCCGGAAGTGGCAATTTTGGAACTGTCGCTTCACCACTAAATGCTCTTATTTTTGAATCAACAGCGGGATTTACCATTGCCCCCGCCTCTCCCAATATTGTAGCGAGTACTGTTGCGTTAATGAAGGGTAATGTTATTAATTCAAATAAATTAACGATTGGTAATGGAGGAAGCTCTTCGGCAATAGTTATAATTGGCGATGGTACAACAGCGACTGCTGCAGGTGTCTTTGATCAACCATTAATGTATAATGCGGGCACTGGTGGAATTAATGTGGTATACCAGCACACAACGACTCCCAGAATTACAGGACACGAAATTCCTTTAACAAGATCAATCACGCATTTATCTTATTACGATACCGATCCAACACATAGTCTCAGCATTGCCGGTGGCGACCTAACGGTATCTGGCACACTATTAATGGCCAGTGGAAATATAAATACAGGGTCCAATACACTTGTGTTAGGAACCAGCGCTTCAGTACCTGGCAATCTCTCTTATATTTCTGGAACGATCGTCGGAAAATTCAAAAGATGGATAAACCCGGCTACCGGTAACAGGGTTTTTCCGATTGGCAGCGCTACGGCAAAACGGAATGCCTCGATCAATTTCACTGCTTTTCCGTTGCCACCCTTTCCACCTGCTACTGGCGGCACACTTACAGCGGAATGGATAGCTGCTCCCGCCGGCACCAACGGGCTACCCTTAGTTAATAGCGGCATTACTATTACCAACACTTCGAACATGGGTTATTGGCGAATGACTGCGGGGGACGGACTGAACGGAGGAACCTATACCGGAACCTTTACCGCTACAAGTATCCCGGGAGTAGTTAATGTAGAAGAATTAGTATTGCTGAAAAGAACAAATTCGGGTTCGCCCTGGACACTAAACGGTGCGCATGTAACCACAAGCGGCACAACTGCAGCACCGGTTCTTTCCAGAACTGGAATGACTGACTTTTCCGATTTTGGCATCGGGTCAAGCAATCTTAATCCATTGCCGGTACAGTTCACTTTATTCAATATTAAATGCAGAGGGAATAATGTTGTAGTAAGCTGGAAAACGGCGCAGGAACAAAACAGCAGTCACTTTAACATTGAAAGAAGTACGGATGGTATCCGATGGACGGTGATCAGTAACCTGGCGGCAGCCGGTAATAGCAGTGATGAAAGAACCTATTCTTTTACAGATAATAATTCTATGCAAAAAAGTTATTACCGGGTTGCACAATATGATATTGATGGCCGTGTGCAGTACACAAGTATCCTGAAAGCGTCCTGTGAACCCGGTGATTTATTAAAAGTCTGGCCTAACCCGTTCAGCGAAATGGTGTTTGTCAATATTAATACAAATAGCGGATCGCAGGCGGTAATAAAAGTTTTTGATAATAAAGGGGCATTAGTAAAAACTCAAAAAACAATGCTTTTACCGGGCAGCAATCAAATAAATATTGATATGAAAAAAATGGTAAGCGGTATTTACCAGTTAGCTATAGAATGGAACAATGGACAGATGAAAAGAGCAGCGCAGGTAATCAAACAATAGGAAGCAGGATATAAGCCTTGCAGGAGCAATACAAACAAATACAAATTTTGCAAAAGGAAAACGATGCATTGATGAAACGGCTGGAAGAACCGGAGAAAAAAATTGTTGTAAAAATATCTGTCAGTAAGTAATCAGTATAAAAGGATTGATCCCAAAAATCTTTCTTTCAATTCTGGCGCGGGGTATCATACGTCCCCCTTTCTCTCATACAATTTATGACCTTAGTGTTTTTATCAAAGCTAAAACTTATAGTACTCTTTCATTCTCGTCATCAGCATGTCTTTTTTTCTGCGGGAGACTTCCACTTCGTGGTTGTTGGAAAGAATGACAGAGCCGCCTTCGCCCCGGATATATTCTTTTACATGCTCCAGGTTTACCACAAAAGATTTGTGAACACGGACAAAATTGCAATCAGCCAGCAGCTCTTCATATTCATGTATGGGTTTTGATGCACATATAGAAGCCCTGTTTGTAAAATGAAAATTGGTGTAGTTGCTGCTTGCTTCACAGTAAATGATCTCGTTTATTTCAACCACCTGGAAACCCCTGAGAGAAGGAATGCATAATTTGATCTTTTGCGGACTGTTCCTGTGCTGAACATTATGTAAAAAAGTTTCTATTTGTTGGCTGCCTGTTTTGTCATCTATCCTTTTGCAGGCCCTTTTCACTGCTTCTACCAGCTGATCATCATCCACAGGCTTTAGCAAATAATCTACAGCGCTGAAATGAAAAGCCTGTGTCATATAGTTATTATGTGCAGTCACGAAGATGATTTCAAAATTAATGACCGGCAGGTTCCGGAGAAGTTCAAGACCGTTTGTTTCAGGCATAGCAATGTCTAAGAAAACCAACTGGGGATGTAATTGAGCGATTTTCTCATTTGCTTCAGCGGCATTGCCACAGCAACTGATAACGTCCACCTCCTCACAATTCATCTGCAGCAGTTTTTGCAGCGAATTCAGGCCCCGGGGTTCATCATCAACCAATATTGTTTTTATCTTATTCATTCTTCCTTTATTTCAAGTGGTAAATTTAATGTAACCAATGTGCCTGTTTCTGCTGAACCTGTGATATTTCTTTTATCTTTTATGGTGATATTGCTTTGCAGATTATGTTTTTCATTTAACAGGCGGATACGGTTTTTGACATTGGCTATCCCGACAGAATTATGCAAATGATCATTGTTTTCCCTGCTTCTCAAAGATTGATCAATTCCAACTCCATTATCATCAACAATGCAGACCAGCTGACCATTTTGTTTTTTAAAATCAATATTGACGTTGATCTTTTTGTTATTGCCTGTTACCCCATGCCAGATAGCGTTTTCAATAAAGGGCTGAATGAGCATGGGTGGCAAAACCGTTTCGTCCATGTCTAATTGCTTGTCAACGTTTATAGAATAAGTAAAATGGTTGTTCCTTATCTTTTCCATTTCAATATATCGTTGCAGGTAATCCAGCGTATTGCGGAGAGATATGAATGATTGCCCTGACTGGTCTAATGTTAATCTTATCATTTGTGCAAACTTGCTGAGATAATGAGAGGCTTCTTTATTCTCATTATTTAAGATCATTTCACGTATGCTGTTAAGACTATTGAAAATAAAATGCGGGTTCATCTGGGAATGTAATGCCTTCATCTCTGTTTGTGCCAACAGTTTGTCAATATTTGCCCGTTGACGTACCTGTTTGATCCTGTACCTGTAAATGAAAATAACAGCGGCAATTGCCAGGAGACCTATACAGGCAAGAAACCAGGTTGTTTTCCAAAACGGTGGATTGATGATGATGGAGAATTCTTTTCTGTAATCTTTTCCATACTTGTCGGTGCCTCTTATCTGCAAAATATATTTGCCGGGTTGCAGTGCATTAAGATTTATGCTTCTTTGGTTAACAAGTCCTGTCCATGAATCTGCATTGTTCAGTTTATATTCAAACTTATAAGTATCCGGGGAACCGAAGCTGATGATGCTGAAAACTACTGAAAGGTTGTTCTCGTTAAAAGGAAGGGTGATGGTGTCTGAAGGATGATGAAGGGATCGTTTATTGTTTACAATGAGTTCCTGTACGAGTATCTTATTATTGTGGCCGGCAGTTGTTATCACATGCAAAGGAAATTCAGCCAGGTAATCGCCACAAAACAAATAGAATTTCTGCCGCGACGGATCATAAGCTATTTTTCTGCTGCCGGGAAATTCTTCCGGCAATCCATCACGATAATCATATACAACGGTTTTTTTTGTCAGCGTATTGAATTGCGCAAGATAATTGACCCCGCCAAGCCAGAGAATATTATTGACAACCGGGCTCATGCATCTTATTTGCGCAGAAGGCAAACCCTCACTGATCGAATAAGAAACAAATTTCTTTTCCTTTATCCTGTATTCAAGCAAGCCATTATCTGTATTGTGCATCCATAATGATCCTTTATCATCGGCAGACAATATCAGTATATCATCATTGAATTTATTGGCGCCGCCATAAACTTTGATCAGCGTATCAAATACATGTTTTTCGCTGTTCCATCTTGCAAGGGCGTGTCCGCCGATCCAGACATCACCATATGCATCGGTCACCGCACTTTTGGTTTTATTAAAAGGAAGGACAGGATTTGTTTCGGAGGTAAAGAATGTAAAACTGCGTGTCCGGATATGATAGCGACCAGCCGCACCAGCAAGGTAAAAACAAAACCAGGCATCGCCATTTTTGCCAGCTGCATTCAATACAGCCCGTTCTGTAACAAACCCCGGGTATTTTTTTTCGTCGAGCACTTTACCATAATGTTCCGTCTTTGTATCCAACCATAAAATACCGCCGTTGGTTCCAAGCCATAATGTATCAGGATGATACATTTGTATGGAATAAACTTCATTAAAGAAATTATTTACTCCATAAAATTCGATTCTCTTTTCAATTTTCATAGTAGCAGTGTCCAGAATCACTAGTCCGTTAAACCTGGAGAAGCGGCCGATATATAATTTGCCTTTATAGGGGAAAGCGTCGCTAAAACCAGGAGCAGGATTGTCAGGTTGTTCAACGGGATAATGATAGCTATTTATGAAAGGGGGAGCTTTTTTCTGGTACAGTATTCCTTTTTTTGTGCCAACCCACAATTTTTTGTCTTTATCAAGAAAGAGGCAATTGATCTGGTAGCCGGGAAGATATCTTCGCGGATCAAAATTAATTTTACCGGTTGTTCTGTTAAGATGAAAGATGAAAAAACCATTTCTAAGAGAATTGATCGCAAAGCTTGTATCATCCAATTGTGTTATTTTACTTCTCCAGTCCAGTTCCAGTCTTTTTACAAATGGGAAAGCAGACTGCACAATTTTCTTTAGTAAACGATTATAATAGACAATACTGTCTGTTTTTTGCTGAATAAAAATAAATTCATTGGCATTGATCATGAATTGATCTATCCAGTAGCCGATTTTTTCCTGTACCGGATGATAGAACATTTGCCATTGATGATCAGAAGCTAAAACCTCGCTGAATGATTTTTTTTCGGTATTATAACTCGCTATCCCGTCTTCATCTACATAAACGATATAATCTTTATCATTCAGCGGAATGATCTTGCGGCCGAATAAGATCCTTTTTTTATCTACATCTCCTGCATGGTATTTATCATGACGAAAAAATATCTCTCCTTTTTTATTGAAAGCATAAAAGCCGGCCCCGGTTGCGAGTGCAAATGATTGGTCGGGTAGCGGAACCGCATCCAATGCGTAATTAAGGTAAGTGGTGAATGAAGTGCTGTCCGGAACAACATAATTGGTAAATGAAAAATCTTTTGTGTTCAATACCTGGAAACCGCTGAAGCTGATAACTCCAAGCTGATTATTGCCAAATGATTTGAGCTTCCATACCAGGTTTGAACGGAGGGGAAATGATACAGTGCCCTGGTAAAAATTTTTGAATGAGTGGCCATCAAAGCGGTTCAGGCCATTCTCTGTTCCTATCCACAGATAACCAAGATCATCCTGCTGCAAACTATAAACAAAATTATCGCTTAACCCGTCTTTCACTGAATAGCGTACAAAATATTTTTCTTCATATTGTGCCGTTGCCGGTTGCGCAAACAAATTTGCCATGGAATAAATCAGCGCTTTAAGAATATATAATTGTGTCGACTTTCTCATGCCTGTGGTTGCACTAAAGTTAATTCTATAATAGTATAAATGGTATGGCACATGGCCGTTGCTTTTATGCGTTGCAGATAATATTGTCAAACACACCCTTAATCGTTCAAATCCTGCCGTTGACGCAAAACAGGTATAAGAATTTAGCAGAAACCGCATTGCCGGAAAATCAAACAAAGCCACCGTTAGTGCAATCGGATGAAAGCCGGTCATTATATAAGCTAAATTTCATCAGCATTCCTTAACTCAAAAAAGCTATATGAGAAAGATAGTAATTCTTGCCTGCTTTTTATCCGAATACTTTATCAATAATTCGTTTTCTCAAAACGTTGGTATCGGTACTGCTTTGCCTAACAGTTCGGCACAGGTTGATATAACAAGTACGAACAAAGGGCTTCTTATCCCTCGTATGCCGACAGGGACTATTGGTACGATTCCCGTTCCTGCAAAAGGGCTGATGGTACTGGATACAGTGCTGAATCAATTAATGATAAATATGGGAACGACTGCAATACCCAACTGGCAGACTGTTGTTTCTAAAAGTGGGTGGAGTTTAACCGGCAACAGCGGAACCCTTCCTGCAAATAATTTTATTGGCACCATAGACAATTATGCATTAAGCTTCAGGCAAAACAATAAATGGATAGGCAGACTGGATGCCATCAGCGGCAACTATTTTATTGGTGCAGGATCGGGAGAAAATAGCACTGGTGTAGGCAATACGAACCTGGGCGATTCATCTGGGTATAATTCAGTGGCAGGCAATTACAATATTAAAATAGGGTATAAAGCCGGGAAAAATAATACAGGATCATGGACGACAATCATTGGTACAGATGCGGGTTTGGTAAACACGTCGATTGGAAGTGTATTTATTGGTTCGGGAAGCGGGATGAAGAATACATCCGGTTCTTCCAACACATTTGTTGGTGATAATGCAGGAAGGGAAAATACAACTGCCGGTGGCAACTCTTTCTTTGGCTCTTCAGCTGGTGTAGTAAATACCGGCGCCAATAATTCGGCATTCGGGCAAATTGCTTTGGCTTCCAATACTACAGGTGCAGGTAATGCTGCTTTCGGTACCTGGGCATTGAACAGAAATACAATTGCCAGTGCAAACACCGCAGTGGGCTCAAGCGCCTTATACTTTAATACTACCGGGGCTAATAATACTTCGACAGGTTTTCATTCATTATTTAATAATGGTACGGGAAACAATAACAATGCATCCGGTTTTGAGTCATTGGAAGCAAATACAACCGGTAATGATAATACCGCTATAGGTTACCGGGCTTTGTATGAAAATATGTCCGGTAATAGCAATGTGGCAATTGGAACCAGGGCTTTATATAAGACCGACACCAAGAACAATTTAGTAGCTATCGGTGATTCTGCTTTATTTAATAACGGTGCCGGTGCGCAAAGTGATTATGAGGCGTCTGCAAACGTTGCGGTTGGTTCTAAATCATTGTTTACAAATACCAGCGGATATCAAAATACAGCGATTGGCTTCCAGTCGCTTTATTCGAATACAGGAGGAGGTGCCAACGTTGCAGCTGGGAATAATGCGCTTTATTTTAATTCAACGGGATTTTCAAATGTTGCTACGGGACTTAGTGCACTTTATTACAATACAACAGGGTCTTACAATGCGGCTAATGGAACTAATGCGCTTGTAAATAATATAACCGGGAATTTCAATGTTGCGATGGGGCTGTATGCAATAGCGCTAAATTCAGGAGGGCATTATAATACAGGTATTGGCGGATACGCCTTGAGTAACACTACCAACTCACAGTATAATACTGCCGTCGGTTACGATGCTGCCAATAGCTACAATATGGGCTGGAACAATACGATTCTCGGCGCTAATTGTGACGTCAATGCAGCTGACCGTTACAATTGTATTGCAATAGGACAAGGTGTAATAGCTACCGCCGACAACCAGGCAAGAATTGGCAACTCTGCTACTAGTTCAATTGGCGGCTATGTAGCCTGGACCAACTTGAGCGATGGGCGTTTCAAAAAAGCTATAAAAGAAAATGTAAAAGGAATTGATTTTATAATGAAACTGAAGCCAGTGACCTATCACCTCGATGTTATGGGTATCAGCAATGTATTGGGGGAATTTAAGGGTCGTGATATGGATAAGTTTTCAAAGCAGGCGATCAATGAAAAAGAAAAGATCGTTTATTCCGGATTTGTGGCACAGGAGGTGGAAAAAGCAGCAAATGAAGCAGGTTACGACTTCAGTGGAGTTGATAAACCAAAGAATGAAAAAGACTTTTATGGTTTGCGTTATGCCGATTTTGTTGTGCCGCTGGTAAAAGCAGTACAGGAACAACAACTGATTATTGAAAAGCTGCAAAAGCAGGTTGAGGCCGATAAGGCCGAAATCCCGATGCAAATCGGGAAACAACAGGAAATGATCGTTGAACTTAAAAAGCAAAATGAAGAACTAAAAAAGGAAATGCTGGAATTGAAAAAGGTGATTGGATCAAAAAAATAATAGTGTATGCGAAAGCTTCAATTACTTTTTTATGTGCTGATCTTTATTTATTACCCGGTTTTTTCCCAGAATAATATCGGCATCGGTACTTCAACCCCTCATGCATCGGCAAGAATGGACATCAGCAGTGCCAATAGCGGCCTGCTTATTCCCCGGTTTCCAACAGCGGCAATTGGTACGATCACCAGCCCGGCAAAAGGTTTGATGGCCTTAGATACAGTATTGAATCAATTGATGATAAACATGGGTACGTCGTCGTCACCCAACTGGCAAACTGTTGTTTTTAAAAGCGGGTGGAGTTTGGGTGGTAACGGCAGCACTAATCCTTCCAGCCAGTTTATGGGTACTACGGATAATCAACCATTACGGTTCAGAATAAATAATATGCAAGCAGGTGAATTGCATCCGGGAACAGGAAACGTTTTCTGGGGCCTGAGAGCCGGGCAAAGCAATACAACCGGTTTTAATAATGTCGCAGTCGGAAAGGATGCCTTAAAAGTGAATACAGGGTTAAGCAGCCTTATAGCAATTGGAGACTCGGCACTGTTTAGTGTTAACGGAAATTCTTCTGCATTCCCTGGCTTTGGGAATATAGCCATCGGATCAAAAGCATTATTTAATACCTCCACAGGCAATAATAATACTGCGGTTGGCGGCCTGTCGCTGTATTCTAATACTGACGGCACTGAAAATGTGGCCATCGGGCCCTATGCACTCAATGCCAATACCACTGGCAACTTCAATGTAGCCAGCGGACCGTTTGCGCTAAGATCTAATACTACCGGTCACAGTAATGTAGCAATTGGTTTTTATTCGCTTTATCTGAACACTACCGGTAGTGGCAACGTAGCAAATGGCTATAAAGCGCTTTATACCAATAGCAGTGGCAGCACCAATACGGCTACAGGGTTTGAATCTCTTTATTCTAATACTGAAGGGTTCAGAAATACCGCCACAGGGTTTCAATCTCTCTACTCAAACACTACCGGAAATCGTAATGTCGCAAATGGTGAATGGGCACTTTCATCGAATACTACAGGTTCTTATAATACGGCAACAGGCGCTGAAGCGCTTCGTACAAACAGCACGGGAGAGGATAACGTAGCAAATGGGTCTGCAGCTATGCTTTCTAATACTACCGGCAGCGGCAACCTGGCAAATGGGAGTTATGCGCTTCTTTTTAATACTACCGGCAATTACAATGTGGCAAACGGCTACGGATCTCTTTCCCATAATACAACAGGGGAATTTAATATCGCTGCCGGGGTCAACTCTCTTTACGCAAACACAACGGCGGGATATAATGTAGCAAACGGTTATGCCTCGCTTTATGCAAATATTGCAGGCGCTTATAATACGGGTTGCGGTTCATGGGCTTTATATGGAACCATTAATTCCAGCTATAATACTGCTGTTGGCTATAATGCTGCACGCAATTATGATATGG
>DATDIX010000324.1:0-105396 GCA_036520835.1 Chitinophagaceae bacterium
TGTAACCCAGTTCAAGCGTTTTGTATATTTTGGAAAAAAGCGGCAGTATGTCCCCATTGTTCTTTATGTAAAATGGTTTGAAATGCTGTTGCACCGCCTGTACCTTATTTAACTGCGATAAGGAGTCGCCGCCAAAATGTATCCAGTAAATACTCCAGGGATGGTCGGGACTGCTGCCGTAAGCATGCTCCACATTTTGCGGTAAAATGAAAAACTCATTCGGGCCCACTTCATAATGCTGGCCAGCAAACTCGAACCAGCCATGGCCATCCACACAATAGAACAGGAAATTTTCCGCCAATCCTTTTTTCCGGTAGGTGTAATGATCTTTCGCTTTGGGGTAATAGCCAATGGAGCAGATATGAAGATGCTTAAGCAGCAGGTTGCCCTGCACCCTTGACTTCAGGATGGTTTTGGGAATTTCAATACGCTGCCTTCCCAGTCCGTACCAGATATTCTTATGCGAGCCTTCTTTATTCTCTTTTTCTTTCATATGTGCAAACTAACCGGCATTGGTTGAGTAAATTACAGAAAAGTTTGAAACAACAAGGAAACCCCAAAAACAGGTAGTGGTACATTTTGAAAAGGGCGATTGGGAAATTGGGAAATTTGTCCCTAACTATACCTTTCCGATAGCATTTGGAGCACATCATTATTTCTTTAGAATCCCTGCTTCTTTAGAAGATTTCCCAATTTCCCAATTCCAAAATCCCAAAATCCCAAAAATCAGCTCTCACAAAGCAACAGTACCTGACGGATGAATATGGCCGATCCCCTATTTTCGCAATACTCTAAATTGAAATACTATGATTGCAACTGCCCGCCATATAAAAGCGCCGCTTTTTCTCGCTTTGTTTATTTTCCTTTGCCCCGTTTCCCTGCTGGCTGCCATTACCCTTCCCTCCTTCTTTGGAGATAATATGGTATTGCAGCGGCAAACGGATGCTGCTATCTGGGGATGGGCGCAGCCGGGCAGTAATGTAGAGGTAACTACCTCCTGGAATAAAAAGAAATACAGCATCAAAGCAGATAATGCCGGTAAATGGAAAGTAAAAGTGGCTACTCCCGAAGCCGGCGGCCCTTATCAAATAACCATTTCAGACGGCAAGCCGGTTACTTTACAAAATATTCTTATCGGCGAAGTTTGGTTTTGCAGTGGTCAGTCCAATATGGAAATGCCGATGAAGGGTTTCAGGGACCAGCCGATCAAAGGTTCTAATGATGCGATATTTAATGCTGCCAATAACCAGTTGCGCATTTACACTGTTCCCCGTGCCGTTGAAAAATTTTTAAAAGACACGACTAAAACTTCTTTCTGGAAGGAAGCGACACCGGAAAACATCAGTAATTTTTCTGCAACCGCCTATTATTTTGGCCGGTTATTGCAACAGCATTTAAAAATACCCGTTGCCCTTATCAATGACAGCTATGGCGGTTCATCTGCTGAAGCATTTATGAGTATTGAAGCATTAAAAGCATTTCCTGAAATAAAAGTGCATACCGCAACAGATACGTTCAGGCTCAACAACCGAAGCGCAACTACATTATACAATGGAATGATCCACCCGATAGTTGGCTATACCATTAAAGGATGTATCTGGTACCAGGGCGAAAGCAACCAGGACAGGCCGGACCAGTATGAAAAATTATTTCCGGCCATGGTGGCACAATGGCGCAGCGAATGGGGACAGGGTGATTTTCCTTTTTACTTTGCACAGATCGCCCCCTACAATTATTATCAACTCCCGGTTACTGCCCGCACAGAAAAAATGAATTCAGCGTATTTAAGAGATGCACAACGTAAAGCAGTAAACATTATTCCAAACAGTGGCATGGTGGTATTGATGGATAACGGCGAAGAGTTTGGCATTCATCCGCCCGATAAAGAAACAGTTGGAAAACGTTTTGCCTATTTAGCTTTTGGAAGCACTTATCAAATGAAAGGATTTGCCTATCAAAGCCCGTCATATGATTCATTACTGATAAACGGGAACATTGCTACGATAAAATTTAAGAATGTCCCGAATGGTTTAACAGCTTCCGGCAAGCCGCTTACCCAGTTTGAGATCGCCGGGGCCGACAAACGTTTTTATCCTGCCAATGCCATTATTCGCAACGGGACAGTACAGTTATCGCATCCATTAGTTGCTAACCCGGTGGCTGTACGTTATGCCTTTAATGATTTTATTATGGGAGAATTATTCAGTACGGAAGGTTTCCCGGTTTCGAGTTTCAGAACGGATAACTGGTGAGACCCCCTGTCCCCCTAAAGGGGAGACTTAGATCATACTGTCTTTCTGGATTTGATTTTTTCTCAAAGAAGTTAGTTTCTATAATGATGGAGTCATCAATATTACTACTAACATCGTTCTTTGCAAGTTTATTCCGAAGCCGATTCAGGACAGCATTCTGTATCCTATTTGCTATTTCAGCAACACTTCCACATCTTTTTTTCTTTCTTCAGGAAAGACTTTGAGGGTTATGATCTTTCCATCTTTCAACTCTACTTCTACGGTTGTATTATAAGGAGCATGTAATTTGAAATGAACATCTTTATCTTTTGGCCAGGCAGGAAAAAGGAATATTCTTTTATCATCTGTTTGCAAAAGCATTTCCTGTAAACCGATCATGCCGCTGCCGCCCCAGTTATGATCAGGCACCCAGTCAAATCCTGGTCCCCAGAATGCAGGAAATCTTCTACCTGAGTTTTGCAGTTTCAATGAGGTCAACCTCCATGCTTCATCAGTTAATCCTAATCTTGCTGCCCAGATATTATCCTGTTTCCACCCGATATGACTCCTGAATTTTATTACGTTGGTATCGTAACGCCATGTATTAAGCGCAGTATCTAATCCAGGTTTGCCAACTCCAAATATTCCCCATGGATATACAGGATATAGTTGCGGCGACTCGGTATTGTTAACCCGTTCCCACATTTTGGCGGGAGCAATTGTAGCATGCCCGTTAAAATTTCCAAAACTGATCCCGGGAATAAGTTGGAGCAGTTCCTCCCATTTCTTTTTCTTTTCCCCTGTAACATAGCCTGGGGACAACTCCAGCAATCTCTTCGTGATAGTCTGTAATGCTGCAATAGTAGAAGTAGCGTTATAGGCCATCTTAAATGTCTCTGCACCTGAACCAGGATACAAAACCAATTTTCCGTTCCCGTCCAGCGCTTTATTTCCCCGCTGCCTGGCGAGATACTGGTAATGCTCAACAAAGAATCGCAAACAACTTTCGATAAATGGAATGGCATTGCTTATGTCTTTGCCGGTGTATTGCTGTTCTTCCAGCATCATCAGGCAAAACTCGAATACGGTGTCCCATTCATATTCCAGCCAGGCATTGTATTCAACTCCCTTATCAAAATCGGCAGGACGGTTTTGTCCATATTCAGCATAATCAGGCAACCCATAATTTTCCATTTGTTCCGTAAAACAAGCACCTTCATGACCCCAGTACACTTTACTGCGTAATTCAGCATTCTTTAAAATGCGTAAATAAAAATCGAGTTGCGGTTGCAGCATATCCCAGTCACCATTCTTTATCATCGGAAAATAGACCAGCCGTTGATTTTGCGCCGTATGCAATCCACCACCCCAGTTGCGGTAATCAGGGGTCAGCTTATTAGATGTATCAGTGAATACAGGATCAACTGTTAATAAGCCGCCATTGAATTTGGTCGGCCATGCCCCATGCGCATTGCAGGCAAGCATGTACCTGAACAATTGAAAATTGCGGCCGGCCTCCCATGCTTTACTATTTATATTCGGTTTATCTATTTGAATAAAACTCCGGTTCCAGAATTCCTTCCACCATTGCTGTGTTTTAGCAAAGGCTTTCTTATCATCAGCGGCAATAAGAACCCTCTTCAGCGACTGGTGCCATTGTCCAAAATTTTCCACCTGTTCCGTATGAAGGGTCATGGTAAGCGAGTGCTCCTTTGCCGTTGTTTTACTCTTCAGTTTCCAACCTTTGAAATCGGTGTTTACATATACTCCTTCATATTCCCGGGCTGACACAAAATTCTTACCCTTGAACAGGCCTCCAAAAGCCAATTTGCGTAAAGGATTATAGAGCTGGTCTTTTACAGCATCCATTCCCTGCTGTGCAACGGTCGCATCAAAAATGGTCTTTTCTTCATTGTGATGCAGGAACAGTACGCCTCCTGTGCTAAAACTTACCTCGTCTTTTTTATAAACATTATTCTTCGGCGCAGCCCATTTCCAGGAGTTTGCAAAATTTTCCCTTGCTTTTATCACCCTGTCCTGGTAACGCCAGCTTTCATAAGCAGCTTCTACTGTAATTTTTTTATTGGAGCTAATATCAAAATGCGCAACGGGGTTGAACACATCAGCCCAGATCTTCACCGTTGCTTTCACACCATTATTGTTTCCTTCCACTGTCACAAATCCTTCCTGCAAATGCAATTCCTGCCTGAATATGTTTCCATCAAAAGGATTGGGGAATAATTTTATCCGGATCCTGCCCGCTTTCATCAGCGCATTATCCTCATTAAAACTTCCGCTTCTTGCCACGTAGACAAGAAGTTCGCCATTCTCTACCCATACATTCATGCCGATATCGCCGCCACCGCAGGGCATTGACTCGGATGAGTTTTTGCTTTGGGTGGTCCATACAATATTATAGTCATTGTTTTCCTTTTGCTGGGCTGCCAACTGCGTCCCGATAAAAGAAGCAATAAGACAGTAAAATAATTTATGATTCCTTTTTAACATCGCTGTGTTTTTGTGTTGCTTTTCGAGCTACCATTCTTCTAAAATAATATACCCGGCTAAACCTGCAGGCAATAAAGGCTTCCCGGTCAAACGAAATGGCGCTGTAGTCTTGGTAACCCTCTTTTCTGCTGGTAAATACAGGTCGCCGATCAACCTGTTGGCCCAGGTATTAGCCACTTCAATTCTCAATTCATTTGTCCCGGGTTTTAATGCCTTTGTGATCTCTGCCCTATATGGCTTTGTCCATAAAGTTCCGCAATCGATCCCGTTCACTTTTATTGTTGCAATATTGTATATGTTTTCAAATACGAGCCACACTTTTCCATTGTGATCACTCTTCCATTCTATTGTTCGGGTATATACGGCTGTTCCTGAATAATACTTAATAGAAGAATCATTGTGCTGCGACCAACTTGTCAGCTCATTAAAAATAACGGGGTGAGAAGGTCCCCCATAGTTTTTATCAAATTGTACGGTCCATGGACCTTTCAGAAAAGGAAAAGCTCCGTCAACTGTTTCCTCACCTGCCGACTGCCTGGTCTTCGCAGGTTTCCGTAAAACTATAAAAACAGACTGATCAGCCTCTAACCAGTATGTAATATAGGTGCGCCCGTCTTTAATCTCCCATATACAATTGCCATTCGCCTTACCTGTCACCGCATCCCATATCTCGGGCTCTTTACCAGTAATGCGGAGGGAAAGATCAATTTTTTGTGAACTGCCTTTTTGATTGGAGAAAAAATAAATATCCGCATCTCCGGTTCTTCTATGGGCCCATGCTATGGAAGACTGATTGCTTTCAATCGCAACGTCTTTTTTTACTCCAAGTTTCTCAAATGAGCTTTCCATAAAGGGCGTAGCGACAACGTTCTTATTGCCTTTAAATATTCCGATCAATTCCTTGTCTACTATAATTTTTGCTCCCGCCCCTGCTAATTGCTTTAACTTATTTAAAACCACATTGCTGATAATGCCATCAGGATTCATGGGATGTTTTCCGGGTATTACAAGTACAGCATAACTGGCTCCACCCGGTGCCACCACTCTCCCATTCTTCACTGTCATTTGCATCAATACATCCGGGTTGAACGAATCATACGCATAACCATTCAGCGGGTCTATCCAGTCTTCCGGATCAGCCATATTTGCTGAATGAGAAACGCCATCAGGAATCTGACGTAATGGTTGACCGGCATTCGTCAATCGCTGCTTTTCTGCTTCCACTTTTTCTTTTCCAAAAATTCCGGGTAATACAGTTACTAACCTGTCTGGTAATACAGAACGGCGTGGCACTTCTTCACCTGTAAATACCGCGATGTCCACTACCGGTTTACCCATTTGTAATAATGCCTGGCACCTTGTCAAATATTCAATCCATGCTTTACTTTGTTTGAACCAGGTCTGGTCTCTTTGAAAATATAAACCCACTCCATCTAAGGTCATTCCCGGCTTTCTATTCATCCAGGGGTTGTGGGTGAATACATGCAATACCATTTTATTTATACCGAGGGAAAAATTCCTGTCACCCACTGCTTTTAAATTACCCGGGTGCTCACCCCAGTTCATTCTTACAGATGTGAATGATTCTGCCTGCACAATATTCTTACCATATATATGCGCCCCGCTGATGGCATCCAGCATATCATTGGGTTTATCATGCGTGGGACTATTCAGCCAGAATTCTCCCATCGGCAGGTCCACATTCTTATAATGCAGCAATCCATCGCTTACCATTGTCGGCGCTACCGACTCCGCACTGAAACTACAGCCCTTGGCATGGGCCAGTTTCTTTAGTGTAACATAAAACACATCATTCACCAGTTCGGCTATTGTCTGCCGTACATCATGTAAAATTTTTTCCGATGTCTTTGCATCCTGCACCGGCACACCCGTCATAGTTAACAAGTAAGGCACCAGGTCGTATCCTCTTCTTTTTTTAAATTCATTGGGAAATGTTGCACTCCAGTTCTGGCTGCCGCACTCCCAGCTATCCACATGAAAAACTTTCAATACTTCTTTGGCCAATGCAGGACCGGTCTTTTCAAATGCTTTGCCAAACCAGTTATCAAACTGAACTTTTACCGCTGCGGGATTAAACTTGTCACATTCGAGACCAAGTCCTGCCCCACCGGTATAATTTGTATGCCCGGTGGATGTATGACCGATCCTCACGATCATCCAGCTACCTGCGGGAGCCACCCAGTTAAGATTTCCTTCTTTATCAAGTTTACCGGTAAGATTAATGATGCTTTTTAAAGGCACAGCTTCCTGGTCCGCTACTTCCAACGAAGTAGTATTGGCCGCCACTCTCCACACACTGCCATTTTTTGTTTCATACTGGTTGATGACAGGCTCAGCAGATAAATAAATTCCGTTTACTTTGAAAGAAGGTTTCCACTTGGCAGCATCGAGGTCTTCCGATCCCGGTTCGCTTCCTTCTTTATTATATACAAAACGAAAATACTTTGCGGTAGCTGCCGGTATTGCATGTGTATAATCTTCATCGGTGTCCTGCCAGCCATGCCTCGGCGGTTCTAACCGTGTAAAAGTTTTGAAATTTATTCCATCATCGCTTAGCTGCACTATTAATCGTTGTGCCTGGTAGTTATTCCCCCCAACGTGTATCGTGACCGACCGGCAGGTAAACGGTTCGGGGTATTCATATTGTACCCAGCAGTTCGTGTCACTTCTAAGACTTTCTTTTCCACCGGGGATGGCAAGAAAGTTTGCCTTTGCGCCATTGCTGGTGGTTACTTCCGGAAGGTGAATATCATTGACCGGATCGAAACCGGTAACAGGATAAGCGAAGACCGCTATATCCTTATAATAATTTTCCTTCGCTTCGGGCCGGTCTAATTTTATCTTTTTCGTTTCACCAGCCCTTATATAACCTTTTGTCCACACTAGTTTTTGCATGGACAACTCCGGCTTGATCCAGGGCCCTCCCGCTAATGCAAATCCATCGCTGACATGCATCCCTAATTTCAACCCCAGCCTTTTTGCTTCCTGCATAGAAAATTTTACCATATCCCACCATTCGGGTGATAATTGCCGCACGGTGGGTTGAAATGGAATAGCCGACGAAGTATCTTTAATTGGCATCAGGTAAGCGCCACCGATACCCACTTCTTTCATGGCTTCAAGGTCAGCCCTAATACCTTCTTTGGAAACAGCCCCATGCATCCAGTACCAGAATACCCATGGCCTGGCAGATGCCGGTGGGTTTTTGAAATTCTTTTCAATATCGATAACTGAATTTTGCTGTGCACTGGCAATCCATGCAAACGAAAGACAAACAGCACAAAAAAAATATTGTAAAAAAGTTTTTCTCATTGATCTGGATTCCCTCCCGGGTTTATTGAAGGACAGGTATCAATTTACTTTGTCTTTTATCAACAGAAGTGGCCACGGCAATTCCCCGCTGATCTTTATTATTCACTGCACAGTAAAAATGATACACCACTCCTTTATGTTTTACCACAAAACTCTTATGTGCAAACTTTTCATCATAAGGTTCTGATGATTTGACCAGGTCATCGCCATTCCAGTCTGTCCAGTTCACCAGGTCATAACTACAGGCAAACCGGTTGAAAGCATCTTTCCTTCCTTCCCAGAAAGCCCCGAAGTAGAACATCACCCATACATCGCCGATCTTCTGGACCACTCCATCACCTGTTATACCAATTTTATGATGAACAACAGGATCGGTCTGGTAGCGATTCCAGTGGATCATATCATCACTTACGGCCATACCGATCCTTTCAAACCATCTCCATTTGGGTGTATTGTTGCTCGTATCTCCGTTAGCATTATAATACATTACAAAAGAATGGCCGGTTGCTTTACTCTTATCCCATATAACCGTACTCTTAAATAGTTTTTTATTCTCCCACCAGCGAACATCTGTATCACTCATGGATAAGACAGGATCGCCAACCCGGTTCCATTCATGCGGCCTGGTAATATCCCCGGTGGTATTGGCCATGCCGATACTCAATTTACCAGTTTCATAACCTTTCTCTTTACCGCCAAAAAAACTCATCCAGTATTTACCATCAAATTTTTGTAATTCGTAAGAGCCTCCCCATTTTGTATCCTGCAGGGCAATATAACCTGCCCGCTGGTTCACATCCCATTCCATATTATTAGCATCCGATGTATCACCAAAGCTCATAATGCGCCCAAGCGTTTTCCAGTTCAATAAGTTTTTACTTTTTGCCAGCCATGTTTCATACCCCCTGCCATCAAAAACAATATAGGTCATATACCAATTCTTTCCTTTCCTGAATACAGAAGGACAATCTATCTTTTTGGAATCGTTTTCAGGGGTTATTACCATCCCGTATTTATAGGGAGTTTTGATCTCGTCATACACTTGTTGCATTACCTGTTGCGGAACTTGCTTTTGGGAAAATCCAAAGAAACAAATGCCCTGGGCTAAAGCCAGCAGAAAAAAGATCCTGGATTGTCCCGGCCTTAAAGCCAGTGCAATGGAAAATAGTTTTCTACTCATTAAATTTTATTTTTCTTACAATATCGGCTACTGCTTTTTTCTTAGAATTATACGGGAAAATGTAAAAGCTGTACTGATAAGACTGAGCCTTGATCTGATACTGCTCCAGCGGTGCGGCTACATCACTCCAGCTATCATTGCCTCCGACACCCATCTGAACCAGGTCAATATTCAGTGTAATATACCCGGCATCCTTTAATTTGTTCGTATGTTTTGCTGATTGGATATTTTCCTCCGTATAAGGCCAGGCACTCATACTTAATAAACTATCTGCCACGATCAGCAAACCGTCTTTTGTTTTCGGATCGCTTAAATACATCCAGCGAACATCGGTTCGGTTGCCGTTTTCCTGCGGCACCACATAGGGCTCCATAAAATCATAAATATCCTGGCTATAGATCCCTGCATCAAAGCCATATCGCCTGTCGGTATAATTTTCCAGGGGACCTTTACCAAAATATTCTATTTGTGTATAGTCTTTATTAATACCGCCTTGTATTCCGATCTTAGGAATGCCGGGCAATCCTGGTTTTACACTAAGTTTATAATCAACTTTTACTACTCCATCCTGGTTGACAGTATAGGTAACCTGTACCGATGCACTATCATTGATTAAGCTGAAATCTGATGTAAAAACAATGGCCCCGGTCGCTGTCGTATCAATCGCCGACCCGATCAATTTCAATTCAGCTTCATACCACTGTTTCATTTTGCGGTTGGGTTTCCATCCCCTCCTGTCATTATCGGTTAATGGTCTTGTAAAATGTGGACGAAATGAAGAAAATATTTGTTCTTTATTTTTGTAATCATAGGATGATAACCCCGTTTTAACAACATCCCCAATAAAAATCTTAAAATCTTTCCCATCTATCTGAACACCATGAATGCTTTCATCTACCCGGAGTTTTCCTTTTACTTTTTTCAAATCAACATTTGATACAGTTCTCTTTATGTGCAACTGGTTCGAAGAAATTTCAAATCCTTTTGGCGCCCATACTTCTTCTTTTGCAAGAGCAAAATGCAGCTCTGCATGATACTCTGCACCAGCTTTCATCTTTGGCAGGAACGATGAAATATCAAGTACACTGTTACTGGCAGGTAATATATTAATAGCAGGCAACAGTTTTGTAACAATTATCTTCCCATCTTCCTTTACCATTACGGTTAGTTCATATTCATTCACATTCTTTACTTCGCTCCGGTTGGTTATCCTGATCAACCCTTTTGTTGAATCTTCCCACTCACATTGTATGGGTTGGAAAATTCTTTTGCATTCATACATGGCCGCTTTAGCCCTGCCATCAGCGGCTACAATGCCTTTGATCGTAAAATTGTCAAAATACTTTTCTCCAAAATCACCGCCATAAGCGTAATACGCTACTCCCGCAGAATCCTTTTTCAGCAATCCCTGGTCCTTGAACTCCCAAATACATCCGCCTATAATCCGGGGCATACTCCTCCACTGATCCCAGAATTCTTTAAGATTACCGGCACTGTTTCCCATCGCATGTGCATACTCACAAAAGAAGATGGGACGTTTGTCACCGTTCTGCTGATTAACCAATAATGGCGCTGTGTAATCAGACGGATACATACGGCTTACCACATCCACATAATACTGATCAAGCGGATTCTGTATGCGATGAGAATGATCATTGCTTTTCAGGTAACGCGGATCCGATGGATCAATATATCCTTCTTCTTTCGGACTTCCCATGGCCGGTTCATAATGCAGGGGCCTTGTCATATCAAAATCATGTATCCATCCTGCCATCGCTGCATGATTGGGGCCACTACCCGCTTCATTGCCGAGACTCCACATAATTATAGATGGATGATTCTTATCTCTCAGCGCCATCCGGCTTATTCTTTCGATATAGGCACCGGCCCATAGGGCATCATGACTCAGTTTGCCACCCAAACCATGTGTCTCCAGGTTGGCTTCATCGATCACCATGATACCAAACTCATCACAGAGGTCCAATAAATACGGATCCGATGGATAATGACTTAACCTGATACAATTAAAATTGAACTGTTTTATGGTTCTTACATCCTGCAATATATCTTCTCTTGACAAAGCCTTCCCTTTGGTGGGATGATGGTCGGGGCGGTTGACACCATACAAATAAGTCAGCTTGCCATTGATCAGTAATTTGCTGTCTGTTTTTCTGAATTCAATGGAACGAAAACCAAGCTTACAGGTTTTTATTTCCACTACATTGCCTGTGCTGTCTTCCAGGCTCAACACCAGTTTATACAGGTTCGGATCTTCGGGACTCCATTTTTTTGGATCAGTGATCGTCGTTTCCAATAATCCGAACTTTACCCTGTCCAGGCGTGGATGGATCTCATTGATGATATCATCAGCCTTTTTGGTCAAAGCTGCTGATAATACCGGTTTATCATTTATGTCATATAACTGCGCTTTCAACACATACCCCGGCATGGGATGGCCTGATAAATTTTCAATGCGTGGGCGGATGCTTAAAACCGCATCCTTATATTCCTTATCCAGTTTGGTTTGATAAAAAAAGTCGGCTATCCGCAATTTTGGCTCTGCATGCAGGTACACTTCCCGATGGATACCACTCAGGCGCCATTGGTCCTGGTCCTCCAAAAAGCTACCATCACTCCAGCGGATCACCCAGACAGAAATGATATTTTCCCCTTCCTGCAAATAGGGTGTGATATTAAACTCAGAAGGCAGGAAGCTATCTTCTGCATACCCGGCAAATTTCCCATTCAACCAGACTTTGTATGCAGAACTTACACCACCGAAATGAAGGGTGATGTTCTTATCCCTCCAGCCAGCAGGAACAGTGAATATCTTTTGATAACAACCAATTCCATTATAATCTTTTGGAACATATGGCGGGTTCACCGGACGAAAAGGATACACTGCACTTTTATAAATAGGCTTATCATATCCCTGCATCTCCCAATTAGATGGAACAGGAATTTTTTTCCAGCCGCTGACTTTATCCTTATAAAAATCTTTTGGCTCATCACCGGGTTTTAAAGCAAATGAAAAATCCCATTCACCGTTTAATGAAATATATCTTCCGCTTTTGTCCCTGTCTCCTTTTAAAGCGTCATTAAAGTTAGCAAACGAATAAGCTGTTGCTCTTGATGCGTCACGGTTGATGCCACTTACCTGCGGGTCTTCATAAGGTTCACCATTGTAAACAGAAGGTGCAACCGGGATGGCAGCAGGGGTCCTGTCCACAAGCTGAGCTTGTGAATAGTGAATCGTAAACAGTGAATAGATAACGGCTACTATATAAATTCGCTTCTTCATGTTCATTTAATCGTTGACAACCGGTTTTCTTCTCCAGTAATTTGCCAGGATGCTTCCACTAATATTCATCCACGGGCTAAAAACCGCAGCGGCTAAACCAACAGTGCCCAGTTTACCCATGCTGCCTGCAATGCCCGAAGCCATACCGCCATTCTGCAGGCCGACTTCAAACGCAATGGTACGGCTTGAGTTTTTATCTACGCCAAACAAACGGCTGAGCCAGTAACCAAAAAAATACCCTGCCGCATTATGGATAACCGACGCAATAAACAATAACACTCCAACCTTCATCAGGTTTTCCCTGCCGGCTGCAGTCGTAACAGTTGTAAAATAAATAATACCAAACATGGAGATGAGTGGCATGATGCTGTCTAATTTCGGGAAGCGGCGGTGTAAAAAATTATATAGCACACCGGCAATAATGGCACCTGCAAAAAAACCAGAGAGGGTGACAGTTTGCCGCAATCCTTTATCAGTAATATTCGGCAGGAATAAAATGGGGATAAGCAACCATACTATTGCCGTTACGAAAATCACAAAGACCTTTCTCTTTTGAGCTGGCGTTGCCCTTTTCAGATAATCGTGTAATAATGCAGCCCCGATCGGCACCAATACAATCTTCACGATCTCAATCATCATGTCAACAAACTTTACTTCTATTAAAGTACCCGCCAGTGTTTTCATCAGTAGCGGCGTTAACAATGGCGCTACCATAGTTGCCATGGCCGTCACGATCACTGACAAGACTAAATTGGCTTTTGCCAGGTACACCATTACATTACTTGCCAGCCCGCTGCTGCAACTGCCAATTAAAATTATTCCGGCTGCTATCTCAGCATCAAAATGAAATATTTTTGTGAGCAGCAAACCCATCAGCGGCATTATAGAAAAATGACAAAACAATCCTACCAGCACTCCTTTACCTGTTGTTGCGATCCCGCTGAAATCTCTTAAACTCATATGTGTGCCCATGCCAAACATGACCAGTTGAATGATGACAAGTATTAGAGTTTTATCACGAAGATTGACGCCTCCCCAGTTTTTAAACGCTTCAGGAAAAATCATTCCGGCCACCACTGCACTTATAATCCACGCCGTGTATTGATACCCCTTTAATGAAGGAACAGCGCCTAACCCAATCGCCAGGCTTATTGCAGTGACCAATGCAAAAGGTTTATATAAGGAAGGTTGATTGATAAAAATACCAATGAGCATTATTACTAATGCGACTGCGCAAATCCATAAACTAATCTTACTTAAATTTTTCATGCAACCTCACCCCAACCCCTCTCCAAAGGAGAGGAGCAAGAATTACTTTATTATTGTTGATAAATATTGAATGGCAATTGCCGGGCTTGCCAGTATCGGCACCTTCTTTTCCGTATCGCCAAGCGTATCCACTACTCTTGCCATGGACGCCTGTGCCAGCACTATCACATCCACTTCGGTTGCCAGCTGTTTCAAAGCATCTCCAACTTTTTTATCATGTGTTGCCGTATCGCCGCTCATCAATGCACTAAATGCCCCTTCGCATAATTTACTCACCAGTACAATTTCCTTCCCGGCTGCTGCGGCCCTGCGTTTCACCAGATCACTTGTAGGCCCGAGTGTGGTGGGTAATGTTGCAATCACCCCGATCCGTTTTCCCAGTTGCACTGCCTGGTCTGCCATTGGCTGGTCAACACGCAACACCGGTACGCTGGTTAACATTGCCGCTGCTTCTACTGCCGGCCCGATAGATGAACAGGTAAATAGAATGAAATCTGCGCCTGCCTCTTCTGCCGAACCTGCATAGTTTACCACTCTTTTTGATGTGGCGGGTGTCAGCTCGCCGCATGCGATCGTGTTTTTGATCAAACTGTCATCGACGATGTTGAATGTCTTTACATGCGGCAAATATTTACTGCATAGCTCAGCAAACACCGGGACCAGAGTTGCAGATGTATGCACTAACCCTAATGTTTTGCCCCTATCCTCCCGCTTTAGCGGGACAGGCTCTAAAGGGGTGTTTGGAGTTTTATTATTTGACATATCTTTTATTGAAGTTATATTCTTTTTGTTACCAGCTGAATTACTACTATCATCGCCTGTTGCAGTTTACCCAGAGCATAGCGAAGGGCACTATTGTACGTTTGATAATTCTATTCAACAAACAAGGTGCTTTCCGTTCTTAACCCGTCCCTCATCAAAACAAAATAATCCTCTGCACCAACCTGCCCACCTTTAAAATTCACTTCCAGTCCATTTATCTTTTCATTCTTTGAATATGCTTTACATAAGGGTGCCCCAATCACCAACGGGCCGATCATTTCTACTGCATCAACTCCCATAGCCCTTGCAGCATAGCTGCTGGTGTCACCTCCTGCAATCACCACTCTTCTTACACCTGTATTTATTGCTGCCTCTTTTGCAATTACTCCCAAGGCTGTTCCCAGTTTCTCTGATGAAAGATTAGCTGTTTGTTTTTCCCCGGTATGAACAATAATATTTTTTTTCCGGCTCAACAACTGGTTCACTTGCTTTATTACATTCACATCAACCACATCATCATCACAGGTTTTTACAGCATCCAAAACCATTTCCTCAAATCCATTTGCTTTTGCATAAGTTATTTGTGCAGCCGTGACAGGTGAGCAACTTCCTGATACCACTAATAAGGTTTCCGCCTTATCAACCGGCTTCCATTTAGCTAAGGGCTTTAATACTCCTTCTTTATTCCAGTAATTACCCAAAGCCATTTCAATACCAGAGCCACCGACTGAAAATAGTTGCCCGTATTTATTTTGCTGCGCATTTAACCATTCCCCGATTTTCAATAGTTGGTTTTCCTCCATTACATCCAGCAACAGCACTTCTTCATCTGCAATATGCTGAAACCATTCCTCCTCCGGCATTTCCTGCTGTACGTTATCAATCAAACCAATCTTTTTTTTTGTCTGTTTTCCTAAATGAACTCTCAGATCAGCTTCATCCATCGGTGTCACAGGGTGCTTGCTCATGGAAGGGTGTTTATCAATACGGTAAATTTTTCCATTACTTCCAATACCCATTTTGGCGAACAGGTTTCCAAACACACAATACCTTCCTAATGCCGGCATGCCCCCAAGAACAGGAATAAATTTGTTATTAAAAACTTTTGCCCCGCAATCGATCGCTTTTCCTATACTGCCGACAGTTGACGATGAATCAAATGTTGAGCATACTTTATAATGTATATGCTTTGCCCCTGTCACTTTCATCTTTTCAAATGCTGGGATCAAAATTTTTTCCATTGCAGCAGGATCCAGTGACCTTGTTTTCCCTGCCACACCATAAGCGTCTAAACCCGGAAATGAATTTAGCTGCTCAATTGTTGGCGGCTCAATAAACAAAACTGCTTTAGCACCTGCCCTGCAAATGAATTCCAGCGCATCAGTAGAACCGGTAAAATCATCCCCGTAAAAAGCGAGCAATATGTTTTTTTTATTTCCCAATTATTTCTTTCCAAATTTTTCAACTGATTTAGAAAATTCAGGATACATCTTCGCAGCTTCCTCCAAACTCAACCCATCCACTGCGGCTTTCCATGCCTGTTGCAATGCCATTACGCCGGCCGCTGTCCCCATCGGGTGAGCCATGATCCCGCCGCCTGCCATATATAATAAGTCAACTGTTTTGGTTCGTCGCCATGTTTCAAATGCCTGTCCTCCCCATTGACCGGATGACACAACCGGCAACACTATTTCATGATCATACATTTTTGCGAGGCATGCTTCTATTGAATTCACCACGCTGTCATCACTCTCCCAGAATTTGTTTTGTATACCGTTTACATGCAATTGATCCACACCGGCCAGCCGCCATAATTTTTGATAGGCTTTGAAATCTATACCCAGCAAGGGATGCCTTGTTAACATGCCCCACCCATTCCGGTGCGCATGGATAGCCAGTTGCCTCTGATCGCAGATTTTTTTTGTCGCTGATAAACCAACACTGTTGATACTGACCATTGCGCAAGTCCCGCCGCTGTTTACGATCTTTTCATAACGCTGCAGCATTTCATCCACTTCACCACTGATATTGAAAGCATACATCACTTTCTTTCCCGTTTTATCAGCCTGTGCATTTATCACATTCATTACAGCATCAACCCTGTCATTGAAATTGGAGTTGGCAGATGAAGAAAGCAATTCATCATCCTTTATAAAATCAATACCTGCTTCCGCCAATGTTTTTACAACATCAGCAGTTTGCTGAATAGTGAGCCCGATCGATGGTTTTATAATAGTACCGATCAATGGACGGCTCTTTACTCCTGTTAATTTTCTGCAACCATCCACACCGAATGCAGGGCCTGTATAATGCCCACCGAATGATGCAGGCAATTCAATATCCATCAGTTTCAATCCAGTGAACTGCGTGATCTCGTATAAATTTCCCTGGAGCGTTGAAACCATCACAGGAAGATTATGGCCGAAGTTCTCTATACTCCAGGATACCTTCACCATCGCCCGGTGATATTTCCCTTCTTTGCTTATTGCACCGGGAATTGCAGGTTCATTAACCGTTTCTAATAATTCCACAGATTCAACTCTTGCAGCAAAACGTTGTTTCAGTTCTTCTGTTTCGCCGGGCACTGCTACAAATGTTCCCGATGATTGTTCACCTGCCAGTACTGCTGCGGCTTTTTCCGGAGCATACGGCGTTTCGATATAATATGTTGCTGCAATTCTTTCCATTTCTTATCTCATTAGTGGCATCCAGACTGTCATATCAGTTTTGCCACGGTTGGCCCAAGCATAATAAGGTATCAGTTTAATTTTTACCGGCTTTGTTGTTCTACTCACTTCCTTATATAAGGTTTTTCCCCAGCTATTGCCCTGCAGCATCTTTGCTTCCCCGGTTAAAGCCACCAGGTTTCCATTATCAATTTTCATTGGCACAGGTTGAAATTTTATGGAAGAAGCCACCATTACATTAAAAATACTCTGGCCAGGCAAATCAGCAGACTCCAGGCAATAAACCACCGGGCCTTTTTTCACCGCTACCTGGTTCCTTGTTTCTTCCACCATGGGGTTTGACTCGATCAGTACAGCAGGCATATCCAATATCAATTCGATCTTATCTCCCTTCTTCCAGTTTCGCTGAATGGTCTTGTATTGCCCCCCGCTTAATACGGCCTCTGCTGATTTTCCGTTTATCTTCAACACAGCTTTCTTACACCATCCCGGTATCCGCAGATTGACGGAAAACTGTTTTGCCGGAGCATCGGTAATAACAATATTTACATTCCCATCCCAGGGATAATTCGCTTCCTGCCTCAATGCGATGGCGCTGCCATCCTTCAAATGTGTATGCAGATCGTTACCACCATACATATTAATATAAATGCCATCCTCTCCCATGCTATACATATAATTACTAACCTCGGCGATAGTTCTTACTGTATTCGGCGGGCAGCAATTGGATTTGCTGATATAGGGAACCCTTCCGCCTTCCCATCGTAAATGATAAGGATAATCAGCAGAAGCAGCCAGCGGGTTGGTATAGAAAAATTTTGTTCCATCCATGCTTACCCCGCTCAATACACTATTGTACAAAGCCAGCTCAACTATATCTATATATTTCAATTCACCTGTGAGCAAAAACATCCGCCAGTTCCATAACACGTTCCCAATATTGGCGCAGGTTTCATTATGTGCACTGAAATTTGGCAACTGGTAATCCCTTCCATAACTCTGATGTACTTTCTGCACTGTATCCGGCTTGTAAGAAGTACCATCGACCGATACACCATCATATAATGCACCACATCCGCCCGTAACATACATTTTTGTGTTGATTACATTATCCCAGAGTTTATTCAATGTGTTCATCAAGCTTTCATCACCCGTCTCAGCATATACATCAGCCACTCCTGCAAACAAATAATTCGCCCTGACCGCATGACCCACTACTTTATCCATATCCCTGAACGGCTGCCTGTCACTGTTATCATCGGTTCCTTCCACCGTACCCCTGATATCAATAAGTTTATTCATTAGCTGCAGGTACTTTTTTTCATTCGTTGCCCGGTACAGTTCAATCAGCCCCATATAGTGTGAAGGGCAAATAGCATTGCGTGCCTGTTCAGGGCTGGCCGTATTATAAAATCCGATCAGGAAATCAGCCGCCTTCTTTGCTATATCCAGTAAAGTTGTTTTACCCGTAGCCCGGTAATGCACACAGGCTGCTGTCATCAAATGGCCGAAATTATAGGCTTCAAAGCTGAGTTTATCATCAAACATCTTTGCTTCGCCGCTTTTGCGTTGTTCAATGATGCTCTTTGTATAAATATATCCATCATCCTTTTGTGCTTTCCCGATCACAGCTATCGCCTCATCCATCCATGCATCCAGTTTTTTATCTTTTGTTGAAGCATACATAGCTGCCACTGCTTCCAGGGTTTTATAAAAATCACCGTCGTGAAAAGATGGCCCCCTGAACCTTCCTGTATCCAATCCTGCGGCGACCCTGAAATTCTGGAAAGAATAACACATGTCTTTGCTGGTATAGGTTTGCCATAATTTCGGCACCATCGCATCCCGGCATACGGCAAACCGCTCGGCCCAGAAACCTTTTGTCCATTGTACGTCATTCAACCCGATACTGGTAAGTTTTGCATAAGGGCTGTTAGCCGTATTCACCAAACTGTTTTGTGAGGCTGCGTTCAGCATCATCAAACTGATTATAACTACCAACACAAATTTGTTTGATCGCCTACCTACTCCGTTACCTGTATTTGTTATTGTTGTGTGCATTTTTAAATTATTTAACCGTCTGGTATTTTACCCTATAACTTTTATATGGCTGCATGGTTAACTCGTACAGGTTATTTCCTTTGCTTTGAATAGAAGCCTGTTCGCATTCGGGTACATTGGCACTTTTAAAACGCAATGTACCTGTACCTGCCGCACTGGTGATCAGTATTTCTTTTGTACTGCAGGTGACCCCGATAGCCCCGTTGGGTGTTGGTACCCTCCCTTCCATCCATTCCAGTCCGCCAAGACTGGGTTCTATCAAATAAGTAGCATACCCCGGCGACGTTGGCTTTACTCCAATATAATACTTACCCAGCAAATAAATGGGGCTGGCACCCCAGGCATGACAAAGACTTTTACCAAACTCTCTTCCGTACATAGCCAGGTGCTCTGCTCCTTTTTTGGATGGATTATACTCCTCCCAGAAAGAGGTAGCACCAAGTTTCAGCATGCCACCCCAATAATCTTTCATCTCTTTTAATACATAGTCCTGTTCACCCATTGCACATAAAGCTTCCAACTCATAGAAGCGCATATACGGAGTGGTGATCTTCTGGATATTATCGTTCAGCAGCACTGATCTCTTTACTGCCTGTTTTTGGGTTTCATTAAAATAATCAAAGAAGATAGAAAACATGTTCGCATAGCGGGTCACATTCTCTGTCTGTTTTCCATCCACACGGCTGTGCACCAGCGCCTGTTTGTTTTCGTTCCAGTAAATATCAAATAATTTTTTCTTCAGGTCATCTGATAATTGTCTGTACTTACCTGCCCCTTCATTGTCATTCGCAAGACTGGCGCATAAGGCCATCGTTTCAAGACTGCGGCATAAAAGCAATTGTTCAAAACTCACTTCCCCTTTTTTGCTCAGCTTATCCGCCCAGTCAATAAAGATCCAGTCACCGGGCATACCTTCCATCAAACCATCTTTATTTCTTCTTCCAAGGCAATACTCCATCAGGCTTTGCATACGGGGATAGAACTGGGTAATAAAATTCTTATCGCCGGTATATAAATAGTAATCATAAATACCCAGGAACCAGTAAAAGGTATAATCCATGATAGTATTGATATGACCTGTCACCGGGTCTTTGCCACGCAATGCGAGCAGTGTTCTTGTAACCGTCTCATTGTCGAAATAGAGATAATAATTCATGAGATAGCTTTGCTGCGCATCACCGCTCCAAACCCAGCGGTCACGTTTGATACCATCTATAAAAAATTCCCTCGTATTCAACCTGAATGTATATTTAGCAACCTCGTATATTTTATTGATCTCTGCATCAGAACATTTGAAAGAACCATTTTCTCTTACATCGGCATATTCGTATAACATGGAAACAGAATCAACCCTGATCCCCTCGTCCGTTACCATATTTACATAGCGAAAAGCTTTTGATAAAGGCATTACAGAGTCTTTCTTCGTTACATTCTGAAAAGAAAGTCTGTCCAGCGTTACGGCGCCCTTTTCACTTAGTGCTTCTTCTTTGCTTTCCCCATAATATAAAATGATATTCCCTTTCCCTTTAATGCCATGCAGTTTAATAAAGCCAAAAGTTTCTTTTCCGAAATCTATCAGTTGCGACCTGCCTGTTTTTGTAATAATGACTGCTCTTTGTGGTGTTACAGGCAACTTAAACGCAGATGGCGGCTTTGTTGGCTCATTGAAATTCCAACTACCCGCCTTCAGCCATTTAGTAGCAGAGATATCTGAGGTCTTGCCTGTTTCATCGATCCATTCCTTGTCTTCAAATGTTACCAGCCAGCTGGCATCAGAATAGATCGCTTCACCCGATACGTAGATGGCGGGCACATTGGCCTGGTTGAATACTTTAATATTTATTTTATGTTTACCGGCAGGGACGGTGATCTTTTTAGGCGTTCCTTCCAGGGGCTGTCCATCCAACTTTACATTATAAGTTCCCTCCGCATATATACTCACCTCTTCGGGTTTTGAAAGATAAAACTCTTTATGAAAATCAATTAACGGGTAATGGCTGTCAATTTTCCAGAAAACAGGAAAGAAAGTTCCCCTGTCAGTACGGCGGTTCTGCATTTGATTACTCAACCATATCTCGTAGTCACCGGGATACCATATCCAGGTTGTCGCTGGTCCATGTAGTCCCGACCTGGGATTATTGGGTTGCTGAGCATTCATTGCCTGGCACAAGGACAGAAAGATGCAAAGAAGAAATATTATGCTATGAAACCGGGTTATAAAAGTTTTCCTGATCATAAATTAATGTCCATTAAAGATGATGTATAAACCAAGTATGACAAGCCCCAGCAGGGCAAATAAAATTTTTACACGTTTGGTTGTCACGGGCATATCGGCGGCTTCAATAACCTGCGCATTTGTCTGCGGTGATCTGTCGGCCAATGATATAACTATCGCTGCCACAAACAGGATCGCAAAAATGTAAAAAGACAATAATAAAAAATGCGGCCACCAGGGGTATTCGTCGGTAGGCAATATCCATAAATATAAAACGCCTGTCGCTAAACTGAACGCTGAGCCAAATGAAAGAATACCGTTCACCGCTTTTTTGGTGGTTCGCTTCCAGAATACTGATAACAAAAACACGACCGCTAATGAAGGAGCGAGGAAACCAAGCACCGCCTGGAAAATATTGAACAGGTTCTGTCCCTTAATATTATCAATGGCTATAGCCATCAGAACGGCAAAAACACAACCTACTGCAATAGTGATACGTCCTACTTTGATCTTTTGCTGTACTGTAGCAGACGGATTTATTTTCTTTACATAGAGATCGGTTGTAAATACGGTGCTTAAGGCATTGAGTGATGAACCAATTGTCCCCACCAATACAGCTATCAGTACCACGATCACCAACCCATTCATACCCGGCGGAAAAAGATTTGTCACCATCGTCATATATGCCAGGTCTGATTTTTCCAAATTGGGAAATAAAGCAAAACACAATATACCTGGCAAAATAAATAATGGCAGGGCAAGTACTTTCAACCAGCCAATAAAATTCACGCCCAATTGCCCCTGTTCTAAATTCTTTGCCCCCAATACCGATTGCACCATTGCCTGGTCCGTACAGAAAAAGGCAACAGCAGCAACAGGATAGCCTAATAACATGGCGGGCCAGGGATAACTTGTGTCATTGGCGGGTCGTATCAAATTCCAAAAGTTAGAAGGCACTTTATCAATCAATGCCTGTATGCCGCCAACTTTTTGTAACCCGAGGTAAGATAAAGTGAGTGAAACAAGGATCAGTAAGATCATTTGAAACACATTTACTTTAGCGATAGCTTTTAGCCCCCCCGCAAAAGTGAAGATGCCTGCAAATACCACTAATACCATTACCGATTGCCACATGGGTATTCCTAAAATTTGCCGCACCAATAAGCCTCCTGAAAATAAACCCAGCGATAACCAGGAAATTAAAATTTTGATCAGCGCATACCAGGCTAAAATATTCTGCGTACTGTCGCCATAACGCTTGCCCATATATTCCGGCATGGTGGATACTTTTGATGCAATATACCGTGGAGCAAACACCATTGCCAGCAAGAGCAGGAACATAAATGCATACCATTCAAAATTCCCGGCGACAATACCGGTGCTGTAACCAACGCTTGCAAAAGCCAGCAATGATGAGGGCCCGACATTGGTGCCCCACATGTTAAAACCGATATTATACCAGTTCAATGAATTACCTGCCAGGAAAAGTGTCTCATTCTTTTTCTTTTTCCCAAAACTGGCCCGGTAACCAATGTACAGCAATAGCAACAGGTACACTGCTACTATGATAAAGTCAACCGGCTGGAGTTTGCTGTATATATCATTCATAGCGTCAGTGGTGAGTGGTGAGTGGTGAATCAGCCAGTCCGTATTGTTTCAAAATATCCGCCGGCTTGACCGGTTGTCCTGTTTGCAAACTTTTATCCATTGCCTGTAACAGGGCAATGGTTCCGACACCTTCTTTCAGATCAGGATAAGCTGTAAAATTTTGCTCAATGGAATCAACAAAATATTCCAGGTAGTTCTGATATTCGCCGGCATGATGGCTTTGTCCTTCAAACCGGAAATAATATTTTAATGTGGCATCGCCCCAATTAATTATTTTCTCTTCCCCATTCTTTGTGGTGACGGCATAACGCAATTCATGATAGTCAGCCTGGCTGGCACCCTCTGTTCCTCTTAGTATGCAGGTCATGCCGCTATCTCTTTTAACTGGTTGTGTTGGCCCTGTATAGCTTCCGCTCACCCTTGCAACTCTTCCGTCAGTTGTCTTAAAAATAAAATGCATGGTATCTTCATTCTTCAACCCCGCCTTCCTTCCGTTTGCACTGATCATGCCATAGCCCATTACTTCCTCAATGTTTGGCAGGTACCATCTTATAAAATCAACAGGATGACTTAAGCCCCCGTATAACCATTTGAACGACCTCTCCAGTGCCCACTTTTTTTCGAGGAACCAGCGATGATCTGCATTGTAATGGCTTTCTACGGTGATCAGTTCCCCGATCAGGCTTTCTTCAAAATCCTTTCGCTGCTTTTTGTAGGGCTCGAAGAAACGGGAACTTTGTCCAACAAATACTTTCTTTCCTGTTTTCTTTTGCAATTCTATAAGTTCATTTGCTTTGCTTAAATCATCAATAAATGGCTTAGTGCAGACAACATGCTTATTATGCATCAACGCCAGTTTTATGTGCTCAGCATGCAAATGATCGGGAGTATAGATAGCAATTATGTCAATGCTGCCATCATTCAGCATTTCCTGGTATTCGGTAGTGTACTCATATACTTTAAATTCATCCGCTCTTTTCCTGCACATATCGAGGTTCATATCGCAGATCATTTTAAGATGCAGCTTATTACTTTGCAACGCAGCCGAAATAGTGCTCCGGCCTTCCCCTAATCCAAGTATTCCAATATTTAACATGTACCTCTTAGTTTTTTAAATTGCTGATTTGCTTAAGAAAAACCCAGGTTTCCCCTTTCTTCGTTCCTTTAATGCCTTCCTGGTATTTCGTCATTCGTTTATTCCATTCGATCATACGTGGATTATTTTCGGTTGTTTTTGGATTTAACATATCCAGGTTTTCCCCTTTCGGTATACTTATTACCAGTACTAACTGCCTTCCATTTTTAAACAAGATTAACTGCTGAAAATTTGCATTACAAAACCCTTTTGCCACTTCCGGCCATTCTTCAAATTGGGTGGCATGATAATCCAAGTATTCCTGTTGCAGCTTTTTATCAGCAACGAGGTTGGCAGTTAGCAGGATGTGATCCCATTCACTTGCGACAGTCTTGCCGTTGCAATGCTTTTGCCTGTTATACTCATAAAACAGGTCGTGATATACTTTAACATCCACCCCTGGGAAATTATTTTTCAGCCGGCCCTGCATTACTCCAATATCCTGTACTTTACCAAACAACACATAATGATTCTGCCATTGGTAGATAGCTGAGGTATCCATTTTGTTTTGGAACAGAATAGCTTTTAATTTATCCAGGTCAAGTATTTCGTTTTCCTTTACCACCAATTCGATCACTTCACTGTGTTCTTCATTAATTGACAGGCGGTGCAAGACTGGTGATCTTTCTTTTAACAAATACTGATACTGCATTTTCAAACCGGCGTTAAGTTTTATGCTTTCACCTACCTGCGGCCCATTATTATTCCATTCATTACCGGGACCGTTGGCATTCTGTAAGTATTTTGGGGAAGGCGTCCAGTTATCTTTTACGATGAAATAAGAAGATCCTTCGTCTGTATAAACATAAAACCAGTGAGAAGGCAGGTGAGCATAAGGAGCTTTGTAAATGCTGTCAATATAATTCTCACTGATAACAGAACCCGGCTGGGCACTCAATGTGTAAATGCCGGCGCAATCATAATTATGTTTGCCATAGTGGTGAATCTTATTCCGGGTAATTTTATTATTCCTCATGGCATTGGCAGTTGGTGACCACCCCCAGCCCATACTGATCCCTGTGTAAGACACATTCCCTATTTCATTCTCTTCGATCGTTGTATTTTTTGCATAGCCAATGCCAATACCCACGCAACTCCAATCTTCATTCGTCGCATCAGTAATTAGGTTATTGCTGATCGTCATTTTATTACAAACTTCTCTTTCGTCTTTGGGATTATAGGGTAAATGAATTTCGGTGGCCTCATCAGAATATACCCCGGCAAGAATGGCTGTACCGCCAATATCTTTGAATAAATTTCCTTTGATCACATTATCATGTACTGCTTTGTTATAGTCCAGCCCGGTTGACGCCAGGTGTTCAAAGCGGCAATTTTCAAATCCTGTTTGATCCGCATAGGAAACTTCAACAGCCGCAGCAGGTCTGCCAACCCATGCCTGGTTATCCAATGTTGGTTTATCAGGCGTTCCGGCGGGTCTTAATTTATAAGCTTCGAGCATATACATTCCCGCCTGGTGGAGAACATGACCATAATGCGATGGCCGCAGCCAACCAGTATGCTGAAATGAAATGCCGTTGAAAAAAATATTTGAAACTGGATGATCAATAGTTCCCTGTATGCTTACCAGTGTTTCTAAAAAAGGGGCAGTAACAGTAGCAGTCAACAAATTCTCATTATCGCGGGGCCAGTAATATAATTTCCTGTTTGCAATATCCAGCCACCATTCGCCGGGTTCATCCAGGAATTGAATAGCATTCGTTAAGTAAAAAGCTGAATTGCCTGTTTCATTGGATATCCATGGGGCGGGCCAGGGATGTTCGCTTTGTATCTTACTTTCAGGCTGATGAAAAAATAATTTAGCACTATCTCCCTGTACTTCCATTTTCCTGATCCGCAATATCGCCACTGCCCACCATTGATGAATGAACATTTCCAACCCGGCCATATTTCTTCCCGCCAAAGATTTCGGGGCAGGTATCCAACAACTCTCTTCATTTTTATTCCAGCTTAATATCCTGTTCATGCTTTGGCCATTCATATCCTTTGCACGAACAGCTTTTTCATTATTGACCCATAATTGCCGGAACTCAAACAATTTTCCGCCTATTAACGGTACATCAGCTATCCAAACTTTTCCTTTTGACAAAGAAGGCAATCCGGCAATAGTTGTAACCGGCCTTTTCCAACCACTGATCCTGATACCGCCGCTAAGTACAGGTTGCTCACCCGGTGCTGCTTCGATGTATGTTGGGCTTGTCGTTGTTCCTGCATCTTCGGGACGAATAAATAAAGGTTCGGATAATTGGTAAGTTCCACCTTTGAGGATAATATGAATACCATTGGTAAGGGATGCATCATTCAACCGGCGTAATTCTCTTGCCTTTCGTAAAGCAGCAGTAAGAGTAGCGAGTGGCTTATCTTTTGTTCCGGGATTGTTGTCAGATCCGTTAGGGGCTACATGTATATCAACAGCATTGCCGGTAAGAGCAACCAGCATTAAAAATGCAAAAAGGCATAGTGGCAATCGTTTCATTTATCCTTTGTTGACGCTATTAAATATCCTTAATTAGCAGGCAATTAGCAACTAAATGTACCCCTGCAAGACGCCCTGAAAAATGTAAGTATTTGCTATAATGATGGAGGATTTTACTATAAATAGGTGAGCAAAGCTTTTGGCTATCAGTCTTTAACGCTTATTCCCACCCTATTTTACAGGATGTCATTATATACAATGACCTGGCCGCTCGCCCGGAGGATAAACATCAGGATCCGGAATTTACCTCTCACAGCATCGCAAAGAAAAACCGGGGCCAAACCCCGGTCTTCTTGCTTTAAAAACTGCTATATGAATAAAACAATTGCCCTGTATTGAAAAATTTAATATCCATCATTCTGTATTAATTGCGGGTTATTGTCCAGTTCACTTTGCTGAAAAGGCAGCAGATAATTTTTCGTCTCGAACTTCAGCGGTATATTGGCAGGTGTACTAAGTGTAGGCAACTTGATGTGTGCAATATTCCATCTCTTCAGGTCATTATAGCGTTGTCCTTCCAACGCAAATTCTATTCTTCTTTCATGCCTTATATAATCTCTCAACTTTTCCTTCGTATCATATTTTACCTGGTCGGTCGGGGGCATCGCAATCCCGGCTCTGCCTCTTACCTGGTCTATTGCCGCATAGACTGAAGCATCAGGACCACTCACTTCATTTTTCGCCTCAGCAAGCATTAATATTATATCTGCGTAACGCAAATGAATATAGTCCTGGTCTGTTGACGTCGCTGTCGTTGTGGTAAATGGCGCCCGTGTAAGATCAACATACTTCTCAGTGATGAAACTTGTTGCCGGCACATAACTACCCGACCACACCACGTTTGTATTAGGGTTCCTCCATACTTCACCGGGAAGTTTTACCGTAAGATCAAGACGCGGATCACGGTTTAGGTAGGGAGTTGTGGGATTATACAAGGGTGACTCAGTAATAGATCTTCCGTCGGTCATTTCATAATCATCTATAAGATTTTTGTAAGGCTGCATCAATGAATACCATCCAAGCTCGATATCCATCCCGGCCGCACCAGGGCTTGTTCTCTGCGGATTGGATGTGGTAAGGTACTGGGTAGAGAACATGATCTCGATATTAACCGCTGCATTTGTTTGGCCTGACGTTTTAAAGATGGATGCATAGTTATTGGATAATCCAAATTTGCCTGCCGCATTGCTCATGATCTGCTGCAACAGGGTCACAGCATTTGTCCATTTTTGTTCGGTTATCAAAACTCTTGCTTTAATTCCCTGTGCACTTCCCCTTACCGCATGACCATTATATTTTTCATCGGGCAAATTGGCAATTGCATAGTCAAGGTCTTCTTCAATAAAGGCATATACCTCTTCCTTTGTACTCTTGGGGATCTTTACAGCATCCAGCGTAGTCGGGTAATTTTTATATACCACAACGCCACCGTAACTCTGCACAAGGTCGAAATAACACAATGCCCTGATAAATCTTACCTCCGCTTTGTATAAATTCTTCTTTGCATCTGTCAGTGGTGCCTTGTCAACATTGTCAAGAAAAAAATTGCAGGAAGAAATAGCCCTGTAAGGCGAGCTATACATATTAGCCAACGCACCACCTAAAGTAGGAGATATCCCGCCGGTTGTCATCAATAACATATTTGGCTGGTTGGTATTACCATCGAGATAAGCATTGTCTGACAGACCGTCGAGGTATATTCTTTCGTAACCAAGAAAATTCTGCTGCAGCCTTGTATAAACACCGGCCAAAGCACTTTGCACATCCGTCTCCGATGCCCAGAATATCTGGGTCGATACGCTGTCAAGGGGTGCCTTATCCAAAAAGTTTTTCTTACATGATGTAACACCGGCTACCAGGCAAATGCAAATAAAGGTGACGATTTTATTTTTGATAGTCATTGTATTAGAATTTAACGTTTAAGCCAAGATTAAGAATTCTAGCTTGCGGGTACTGAACATAATTACCCGTAGTACTTGCCCGTTCGGGGTCACTTCCTTCATACTGTGTAAACGTTGCAAGATTATCCGCAGAAAAATATACCATTAGACCTTTGGCTTTTATGCGGGAACAAATGGATGCGGGAAGTGTATAGGAAAGCATGATGTTTTTCAATCGTAAATACGATGCATCCATCAGGTAATAAGTGGAACCCGTGTAAGCAGCTACTCCTGTATACCCTGCTGTATAGATAGCCGGTAATGTATTACTCCGGTTCTGTGGCGTCCAGGCATCACGCCATTTTGTTGTGGGTGGTGTACCCTGCATAAAAGGATCAACACCCCAGTTATTTACCCGGTTCTTTAATCCTTCAACACCCTGGAAAAAGAAAGTCAACTCAAAATTTTTATACCCAACATGTCCGCCGAAAGAATAGATGAAATCAGGATAAGCGCCATCAACGGCCATACGGTCATTGGCGTTTACAATCTTATCACCATTTATATCCTTCATTTTAAGATCGCCTGCTTTGGGTGAAGCATTCAAGGCATGTACCGGAACATTGGGATTACCGATATCTTCAACCTGGAAAATACCATCCCATATGTACAGGTAATGTGCATCATAAGGATAACCCACCTGCCTGATCGATGTACCAAAAGAAGGTGTGATGATCTGGTCTACCTGATTTTTCGCGGTTGAAAAGAGACCATTAAGACCATATCTTACATCGCCGATCTTATTCTCGTGTCTTAACTCAAGCTCTATTCCCTGCGAATGCATCTTTCCATTGTTAGTTGTTGGACCGGATAAACCCAGGCTTGCAGGCACAGGTATTGAAGAAAGAATATCAAACGTGTTTTTCCTGAACCAGTCAAATGTAACACCCAGCAATCCTTTGAAAATATCAAGGTCGAATCCAAAATCAGTGATCTTTGTTGTTTCCCATTTAATGCTCTGGTCCCTGAATGAATTTAATACAGCTCCGGAAACCGGGGTGCCATTGCCAAAAGGATAACTAACATTAAGAGACAGAACATCCTGGTAAGGATAATTACCAATATCCTGGTTTCCAAGTGTACCATAAGATGCCCGGATTTTAAAATTATTTACCCAGTCAAGTTTATCCCTGAAAAAATCTTCACTTGACAGCAGCCATCCTGCCGATACGGAAGGAAACAATCCCCATCGGTAATCCTCTGAAACCCTGGATGTGCCATCATATCTCAGGTTTGCTTCCAATAAATATTTGCCTTTATAATTATAGTTGACTCTTCCAAAAAATGATTGCAGTACGGCTTCAGAAGGTCCCGACAATCCCGGCAATCTCGGATATGTATTTAACAAGGCCTCGCCGGTTGATGAATACCCGGCAATCTCGGTCAGGGTAGATGACACGCCGTTAAATCTTCTGCCACGCAATGTCTGGAACTTATTATAAACCTGTTCATATCCTGCCAGTGCTTTCACAGAGTGATCGCCGAACATATTGTCGTAGGAAACGGTCGTGTATATAGTGGGGGATAAGGTTTTTGAATACTGGTCAGTAACACCCACAAGGTCTGGTCCAAGAGTGAAAGCCTGGTAATCATTTGTTGCAGGATCTTTCACCTGTAAATAATAGGATTGATAAGGGTGCTGGTACATTTTGTAGTACTCGTCCGTGTAGTTCACTGCTACTTTGGACGACCAGGTAAATGATTTGAGGAATTTGACATCCATATATGCCTGTGCATTCAGGTTGTATTCTTTAAAATTCTGCCATCCCATGGCAAAAGCCTCCTGTGCATTCCGGTTCTTTCCTTCGTTAACGTAAGCCTTTGTAACAATCCTTCCGCTGCCATCAGGTAAGAAAGGCCCGATCAAAGGTCCGGCTGCATAAACCAGCAGCGAAACATTCTCGCTTGTAAAAGCTGGTTCCTGCCTGTCCTTATAGGTGCCGTTTAATATTGTACCTATCGTTACTGCTTTACTGACCTGGTTAGTGTAGTTCAGCAAAATATTATACCGTTTGAAACTATACTCAGGCAGCATGGCATCCTGGTCAAGATAACTTACAGAAAGATTATAGGCGCTTTTGTCACTGCCTCCTGAAAGCGATAAGTTATGATTCATGACAAATGCAGGCTGGAAATAGTAATCTACCGGATCAAAATTGGGATACTGGTTGCGGTCTGTTGCATTCCTGTACTTGTCGATCTCAAGAGGGTCATATTTAAAAGCTACCCCGCTGCGGGTAGCAGCTGCATTATACATTTCCATGTATTCTGCTGAATTTGTGATGAAGTCCGGGAATGCTGTAGCAGCCTGTCTTGAAAAATTGACAGTATAGTTAACCAGCGTCGCTCCTTTTTTACCTTTTTTTGTTGTGATCAGAACTACACCATTGGCCGCTCTTGATCCGTAGATAGATGCGGAAGCTGCATCCTTTAATACTGTGATATTCTCTATATCATTTGGTGAAAGGTTATTGAAATTCCCGATCACACCATCTATTAATACTAATGGAGCAGTGCTGGTAGAAAATGAGCTGCGGCCACGTATCAGAAGCGCCGGGTTATCACGGCCAGGCTCGGAAGAAGGTTGTGTTACCTGTAAGCCTGTTACCCTGCCTTCGAGCAGGTTGGCAGAATTAGGAGCGGGTCTTCTTGTCAATACACTACCGGAAACAGTGGCAACAGAGCCGGTAAGATTTGCTTTCCGTTGTGAGCCATACCCGATCACTACAACATCAGACAATGTAGATTCTGCAACTTTCAATTGGATGGCAATCGTGCTTTTGCCACTTACATTCACTTCCTGTTCCTCATGACCGACATAAGAGAATACCAACCGGGTAGCACCCTGCGGCATTTGTATTGAAAAATCGCCGTTTGCATCGGTAACAACTGATACTTGTGTTCCTTTCGCTGTAATCGAAACTCCGGTCAATGGTTCACCATCCTGGTTGGTAACCTTACCAGTGATCGTTGCCTGGAATGGTGATCGGAAGTGATCAACGTGATTGTTGGAGAAACCGGGAGTGGCCAGTGCCGGGAAAGACAGGCAAAAAACTATCCCTACGGCAAGCAGTTGTCGTTTCATAGCAAATCGTTAGTTTAATATTTAATTAATACAGGCTTTCTATAAGAAAAGTAACAAGAACTTTAACCTTTGCTAAAAGTAGATTCATGTAAAAGGGAAGACAATGTTATTATTAACTATAATGATGGAAGATTTTACTATTTTATTTTCCGGATATGATTCAATACATGCGGGGTGCAATAAAAAACGGGAAGTTATTACTGGAATATTTTTTTCAGATACACCGTATTTGCTCCGTAATTATATTTTGTATCTGAGGCCTTTTTTGCATCGCGGCTTCGTTCGATCACCAGCCAGCCGCTCCAGCCCATTTCATCCAATGTCTTTTTCACTTTATACATGTCTATCTGCGGGTCCTTCTCCAGCCATACGCTGTCTTTGTTCGTGGCATGTATCATGCAGATACGGTCTTTCCCTAATATTTTCAATTCTGATAATAGATCCCTGCCTTCTTTTAATGGATTGGAGAAATTGAAATAGATCTTAATGGCAGGCGAACCGATTTCCTTTAACAACTGTACTTCTTCTTTCGCACTCAGGGCGGTTTCAATACCAATCACTACATTGGCGGTTTCAGCCATCTTACCCGCTACTTTTAACCTGGCTACAACAGAATCCCTTACAGAAGGATTTTTCTTTAAATCGCATTGCACACCCAATGGAAGAAATGCTGTCTTTACATTCATCAGCTTCATAGTAGTGATACAATCTTCAATAGATCTTTTATATTCCTCCCTGTTGCAGAATGACTGGGCATAATAACCCGTCATAGCTAAGGAAAATATTTCCACATTATTCTCTTTAGCGGTTTGCAAAAACTTATTGCGTACTGAGTCAGTCAATAGCTGGTTATCAAATGTCGGTCGGGTGCCTAAACCTCCCATATCTACTTCTACCCCATCTGCTTTTAACTCGCCTGTAAGCGTGATAGCGCCTAATCGCTGTCTTTTTAATAACATCAGGTCGATCAAGCCAATTTTATACCGCTGGTTGTTCTTTGCTTTTTTTATTTCTTCGTCAAAAACCATTTCGAGGTTTTCAAACCCTTTAATGGCGTGTGCCGGTAGTCGTTCCCCTTTATCACCAAAAACATATAATGCCTGCTCAGGCTCAATAGTGATTTTTGATTCATCGATCTTACCAGCTACATCCTGTACAGCTTTTAAGTTCAATCCTAAATATTTCGCCATGAATTCGTACACTGCTGTTCTTTTATTGATACCGAAATCATGTTTCTCATCCGGCAGGTGAACATTCACTACATTCTCCTTTTTACCATACCAGCTATACATCTTTTGTAAATAAGGAAAATCATGCTCTGGCATACGGTCCGTCCAATCACCGCCATCGCTTACTATTAATTGCGGGCGGGGCGCTGCCATCGCTGCAATCTCTACATTGTCTGTTCTTCCGCCACAACTATGAATATCCATTCCGCTTTCACAGGGACAACCGCCATAGAAATAAGAAGAAAGCGAAACAACCGGGGCGGATACTTTGATGCGGTCATCCAGGGCTGTCATCAACACGGTATGACTCCCTGCACCGGAACCACCGGTCATAGCTACACGATTGATATCTGCGTCCTTTAATGATAATAAATAATCAAGAATTCGGATACTGCCCAATGCCTGTATCGTCATCGACAAACTCCTGCGGTGGTCTTCAAGTTTAAATTGCAATAATGATTCGCCCCAGGCAAACAGATCGTAACTGAATGCCATAGCTCCCATTTTTGCTAATGCCGCACAGCGATACTGGCAATCGGGGCGATACCGTTGTTTTTCCCAATGACCATCGGGATTAAGTATTACCGGTATCTTACCTTTATACTTTGCAGGTTTGTATAAAGATCCATTGATCCATACACCGGGTAATATTTCTAAGGCGATATTCTCAACTGTATATCCATCAAATTTTCTTTGCGCTGTGATGACAGGTTTGCCCTTGGGTGCGGCAGGCAAATGTGACAACTGCAACGCTTCAAGCAAACAGGGTTTTAATTCCATTTTCCGCTTTTCCCATTCTTCTGCTGTTTTGTATTGCGCAGCTATCCTGTCCAGTTCTGCCCAGCCTTCCTCCGGGTTCCAGCGATAATATTCATAATAACTCAGCTTATACACTTTATCCTTTTCTTTTTTCACTTTCATGTCCAGCGGCTTCAGTATATTATCTAACGTAACTTCGACATCACTCCTGTATCTCCATTCAGCGTAGCTCACTGTTTTATTGGCCACCATGCTATCGGGGTATTTGATGGTCACGCCATACTTCTTTTGAATATCTGTCAAAACCTGTTTTAAAGGTTTGCGGTACGCATTGTCAGCATTCAACTGGGCAAGAGTTGCATTAGCCCACAAAGACACCAGCACACAAAGAAGAAAGGTATATATCACGCAACGGCGCAAAGCCGTGACGTTTAGGTTTACTATTCCGGTGTTTCGTTGCCTCGTTGCACCTTTCCCGTAACCTTTAGTATTATTTCTCATTCGTATTCCTTTTTTGCTGTCTCCAATTACTGTATAATAAATTTCGGTCAATTACCGGTTTTGGAAAAAATAAACTGGCAATATATCCCACCACGATCACGATCAGGTGACTGTACACACCAAGCATCAGCTTATGGTGTGTAAAATTATAGTCACCCAGATCCAGTAATACTTTTTTATTATGGACACCAACCGGTGTTGAGGTCAACAAAGCATAGGCCGTAAATAAAATACAAACAATAATGCCGATATTAACTCCCTGCCGGTTGGCCCTTGCGCTCAGTATCCCCAGCAGGAAGATACCAACAATACCCCCGGAAAAGATCGCATATAAGGTAAAGACCACACCGAGTACCCCCTCGTTGCCTGTACGTAGATATAATGCCCCGATACCTGCGGAAATGATACCGGATAGCACAACGAGAATTTTCCCGGTGCGCAGGTATTGTTTGTCAGGTCTGCCGGGTTTTAGTTTTTTATAATAATCTTCCACTCCCACAGCAGCCAATGAATTCAGGTCAGCACTGAGGCTACAGATAGCTGCGGATACCAATGCTGCTACAATGAAACCGACAATACCAGTCGGCAATTGCGTCATGATGAAATGAGGAAATGCGGCTTCGGCCTTCATCCCTTCCGGTAATCCTTGTTGCTTATAGAAAACAAATAAGGCTGTGCCAATAAACATAAACATGGTCCAGATTGGAACAGTAAGCGAGATACCCAGCAAGGAAGCCCTGATAGCTGATTTATCAGTCTTGGCGGTAAGATAACGCTGCACTACTGTTTGGTCAGTACCGTATTTCTGGATAGCATAGAAAGCACCGTTGATGATCATAACGATGAGTGTCAACTGTGTAAGGTCTGTATTATAAGGCCCAAATCCTGCCCGATCATTTTCAGAAGCGATCTTTATGGCTTCGGGTACACCGCCTTTGATAGAGAACAATAATATGCCGAGGCAGATGATACCGCTGGCAAACAACATGAAACCCTGGAATACATCGAGCCAGATAACGGCCTGCATACCTCCTTTCAGGTTCACAATGATCAATACCAGGCTCACGATGGCAAGAATGGCAAATGCATTGATGCCGGTTATTTTGCTGATGGCTACAGCTATCAAAAAAAGAACGGTCCCCATGCCCGCAAACTGGCGGAGAATAAAAGATGATGAGCTATAGTACCGGGCAAAAATCCCAAATCGCTTTTCAAAATACTCGTAAGTGCTTAACCCGATCACTTTCCTGTAGAGTGGTACAATGAACCAGATAGTACCAAGCAGAACTATTGGAACCATCAATCCCTGCACTAATAAGATCCAGTTGCTGGTGAATCCCTGTGCAGGATAACCAAGAAAAGTAACACTGCTGATCAGGGTTGATAATAAGGAAAGCCCCAGTGCCCAGGAAGGAAAATTCCCTTTCGATAAAAAAAAGTTCTCCGTTGTGTTTTGCTTTTTAGAGAACCTGAAACCAAGATATAATGTGACCCCCATTACAAGCAGGATAATGCAATAATCTATAAAATGTAAGTGATTCATTGGCGGCCTCCCCAAACCCCTCCTATGGAGAGGGTTAGAACCCTACTTTCGTAAAAGTTCAAACAGGTTCGTTAGTTTTATTTTATTAAATACAATTTCACAATTTCTTCAGGCAGTTCATAACTACCCGGCTTTACAGTTATATATAAATCCTTTGCTTTCATCCGCACCACACCCCTTTCCAATTCATTTACCAATGACAGCGTTTTAATATCCAGTTCGTTCAGAATGGACGCAGCGGTGGAACCACCTTCAATAAATAATTCTTTTACACTTCCTTTCTCCAGTATCTTTTTAACAGCTGTAGCCATGATCGTCCGCAGGTACACGGGGGATGCATTCCATGGGTTTACATCCTCGTCATCGATCGCTATTACTGCCTTCTTATGTTTATCGAGCATTTCTGTTACCGTATTATACCAGGATTCATTATTGACATTACCTGTTTGCATCATGGCAGCCGGCATATAAGCTACACAGTTCAGTTCATTTTTTATTCTTTTAATAAAATCACGGCTTTTCCCAAATGCTGTTCCGCTTACATACAAATGCGGTGATCCAACAGGGCTTACCGGTTTTACGGCAGCTTTGTATTTCCTGGCAAGTAATGCGTTGAAAAAATCACCGGCTCCGGCCAGCACCCAGTCATTATCTATTTTAGTTGCCCAGCCCGTAATATCCTTTTCAAATACCGCTTCACCGATAACAATACCCTTATCCGGCAAACTATCGGTATGTTTTAGAACCTTCACTTCACCGGTGCCGGCTCTTAACATCTGTACTACTGATGAATCCCTGATCGCAAACTCAGGATCAGTTTCAAAATCCGTTTCACTTATCGGGTCACCGTTGACAAAATAATTCCCGTTTTTAATTGTTCTGCCTAAAGAGGGGTTAGTTCCCAGGACCAGTGCCTTCGTTTTTCCTGACTGCTGCATCTGTATCTTCAATTCATCCAGTACATGACCACGAAAGACAGAATCAATTTTTTTATATATGAACTCCGGTTTTAATTTCAGCACTTCTTTCATCACCTCGTCTGTGATCCTTTTTGCATCAGTTTTATTCAAAGACCTGCTATCCGTGCAAACAACAAACAGGTCTGCCCCGGTTTCCGGAATAACAGACGTAACTAACTCTACGGCCAGATCATACCGTAAACCTATCCCGGCAATTTCTGCGGCACCTGTAAGGTCATCTGCTATTACTGCAATCATTTCCTGTTCTTACTTAGTTGTACAGCGCTTTCGATCGCCAGTATCATGGCATCTGCGCTGGCAATACCTTTCCCTGCTATTTCAAAAGCAGTACCATGATCAACAGATGTGCGGATGATCGGCAAACCCATTGTTATATTCACTCCTTTCACACTATCCATTTGTTTCTTTTCTGCATTCCATTTGAAACCTGCGAGTTTAAAGGGGATATGCCCCTGGTCATGATACATAGCGACAACACCTCCATAAGCGCCGGTAGCTGCTTTTGCAAATAAAGTGTCAGGAGGAACCGGGCCCTCCACATCAAAACCCATTTTCTTTGCTTCTTCCACTGCAGGTAATATCTCCAGGTCATCTTCCGTACCAAATAAGCCGCTATCACCGGCATGGGGGTTCAACCCCGCGATGCCAATTTTTAAATTTGTTTCACCCAGGCTGATCATACCATTATATAACAGCTGTGTCACTTCCAGTATGCGGTCTTTTTTTACCAGGTCGCAGGCCTGTCTTAATGATACATGCGTGGAAACATGGATCACTTTCATTTTGTCCTCCACCAGCAGCATGGCGTATTTCTTTGTGCCCGTATAGTGAGCATAAATTTCTGTATGTCCCGCAAAATGATGCCCTGCTTCGTTGATCGATTTTTTATTGATAGGCCCGGTCACTGTTGCATCCACCTCTTTTGCCAATGCCAGTTCAATTGCTTTCTTCACTGCCTGGAAAGAGGCTTCCCCGCACATCGCAGCTATCTGGCCAAACACTAATTTGCTGGTATCAGTATTTTTCAAATCGTAGACATCAATAGTACCCAACTTAAATTTTGCATTGGCCACTTTATCAATGGCATTCACTTTTGCTTTTAATTTCAGCAGAGCAATGATCTGTTCAAACACGTCAGCGTCGCCCACCAAAACTGGTCTGCATATCTCATGAATCTTTTTTTCCAGCAATGCTTTTACGGCGATCTCCGGCCCGATACTCGCAGGGTCACCCATCGTTATTGCTATGATCGGTAATGAAGCCATGACTATCTCTCTATTTCTTTTAAAGATTGAACTAATTTTATTTTTTCTTCCTTTGATACTGGCTGCAAAGGAGGCATCACTGTCTCTTCACACAGGCCTTTTTCATTCATCAGTACTTTCAGCGCCCATAAACTCTCTCCTAAAGTTTTGTTGCTTTGGTACAGGTTACCATACGCATCAGACAATTGCTGCATTTCATAGGCTTTTTTATGATCAGCATTATCAACAGCTTTCAGCATTTCTGAATAAATCTCCGGCACAAGGTTACCTGTACTCGGTACCAGGCCATCACTACCCCCGATAAGGGCAATAGCCGATTTGGCTGCCCAGCCCAGGAAATGCCCAAAATCCGTTCGTTCTTTCCATTTCTCCAAAGATTTCATCAACCGCTCTTCACTTCTTTCAGAATCCTTGGTCGCCACAATATGCGGATGATGACTCAATTCATCTATCAGTTCAACCGGGATACTCATATGTGTAGTAGCCGTGATATTATAAATGATCAACGGAGCAGCTATCGCATCCGCCAGGTCAATAAAATATTTTTTCATCTGGCTTTCTGACAAAGCGTAATAAGAAGGCAGGGTCGCAGCTACTGCATCCACGCCATTATCAAAACAAAACTTTGCAAAATCAACTGACTCACTTAAACAATTGGAGGAGATGCCCGCATACAAAACCGTATCTTTCATTTTTACCTGTAACGCTTTTCTTACGTACGCCTCTTTTACCGGTAAGGACAATGAAGCTGATTCACCGGTGGTGCCTAAAATAAATGGTGATATATTCTGCTGATAAAACCTTGTAAATATTTTCTCAACAGCTCCCTCGTCCAGCTTGTAACCGGGGGTAAGCGGCGTAATTGCCGGCACAATAATTCCCTGGTATTTTTTATCCTTTCTCATCAATAAGCGGCTTTATAAATTTCAACGGCATCTTTTTCTTCGATCGGTCTCGGGTTATTTTTCAGCAGGCGTTGGATCTTCAAAGCGTCAACCGCCATTTGTGGGATAGCCGATTCAGGCACATTCACTTCTTTTAACGTGGCAGGAATACCACATGCTTTGATCAGGCTTTTTATTTTGCTGACACCGGCATAGGCTGTTGCTTCATCATTACTTTGTCTTTCACAACCCAGGGCAACAGCTACATCTGCATAGCGTTTCTCGGCAGCAGGAATATTATACTCCATTACATAAGGTAATAACAATGCATTGGACAAACCATGCGCCAGGTGAAACATACTTCCGAGCGGATAAGATAAGGCATGAACCCCTGCTGTATTGACGGGGCCTAAACAAAATCCTCCGTACAAACTACCCATCGCTACCTGTGTACGTGCCTCAACATTGTTACCCTCTTTTACGGCTGTTTCAATATTTGCGGCGATCAAACGGATGCCTTCATAGGCATACATATCTATAAAAGGTAAAGCAAATTTGTTGGTATACGCTTCAAGGCAATGGGTCAACGCATCTATCCCTGTAGCCGCAGTTATAGCGGGAGGGACGGAGATCGTCAGCATCGGGTCAACATATACTATATCCGGAACGAGATAAGGACTGATGATCCCTTTTTTTTGATTGTCTTCATCTACCAGTATCGCATTGGGTGATACTTCGCTGCCTGTACCGGATGTAGCAGGTACACAGATCAGTTTTTTCTTTCTTCCTTTCAATAACCCGATACCGACATATTCTTGTAACTGTTGTTCATTTTCTAATTGTGCAGCCACCAGTTTAGCGATATCCAGTACACTGCCACCCCCAATACCGATCACTATGTCGGGATTGAATGGTGTTACTGTCTGCATGAGCTTTTCAAAATCACTGAATGTGGGCTCCTGCACAATAGAAGTATCGGTTAATATTGTAATCCGGCTTCTTTCAAGCAGGGCAATAAAATCAGCAATAGCTTCCTTTAAAGGGATGATGGTAGCAATAAAAACTTTAGCCGGTTTTAACTCCAGTACGTCATCTGCCAGCTGTACCAGGGTACCATTACCAAAAACTAATTTACCGGGAAAGAATATTTTGAGAGGATTGACAGGCATCTTTATTGATAAATTATATAGCAGGATCCAAAGGCACTTTGGGTAGCATCAGGCTTTCAATATCAACCGGTTTTATTTTCAACCGCTCACACCACAACCCGAAACTATCATGTATCTCATTCAGGGTTTGTTTCTGTTGGGGTGTCAACTCCAAAGCTGTTGCCCGGCTGATCGTTCGTATCGGCAATCCTCTTTTACGTAAAAAATATTTAGCACTCATGGGGTATGCCACATGTATCAGCGGGTCAACGCGGCTGATCTCCGATTGCAGCCATTTCACTTCTTCCTGCTTATCCGGGTTAGTGGCATTGTTTACCATCCACACTAATATCTCGGGGTAAAAATTACCGGAAATAGATGACATCCCCTTTGCACCCATCTGCAAACTATACATTGCATTGGGTGAATGAGCATCGTAGAACTCCAGGCTATTCCCTGTATCTTTTAATATATCCAGCTTGGCCTTTACCCTTTCCAGTTCGATAGACGTGTCTTTATGATACACCAGCCGGTTAGCCGACAACAAGGTCTTGAATGTATCCGGCCCAATGATCCTTTTATACGGTGCCGGGCATTCATACATTCCCAAAGGAATATTGCCGGTAAGTTTGAACATCTTATCAAAATTGCGCAGCAGTATATCGTCACTGTCTTCAATATTGGCATAATGGCCGGTGATCAGTATCACCGCACTAATTCCCGTATCATATATTTTCTTCGTAAACTCTGCTTTGTCTTCGATCGTCAGACCGAATGAACCGGTAGCCACTACCGGCACACGGCCATTGACATACTTCACAATATGCTGCGTCAGCTCCAGTCTTTCATCCTCTGTAATACTATACATTTCACTGCTCAGGCAATTAGCGAAAAAACCTTTGACACCCGCAGCTAAATAAAAATCAATGAGGTTACTCACCACATCCAGATCAACCTTTGCTTTGAGGTTGAAGGGGGTGATCATTACCGGAACAAATTTTCTGTCACTCATATCTCGCTTATTTAGAAGGTATAAATATTCGATTTTTTAGCCCCAAAAAGATGTAGGATACTACTATTGTCCTGTATTATTTTACTTTTTATCAGCTGGCAGCCACTATCTTACCGGTCCTGAACCTCGTTAGCAATAACCCCGCTAAAAAGATCGTCAGTGTTCCCACCACTATGATCATATTCTTGTGCAGCGGGCTCTTCAGAAAATTGTATTCCCCGCTGATCCTGTCGGAGAAGGTCATCCATAAAATAACGATAATACCAATGATCGTAGCCGTTAATGCTTCCGCATTCTTTGCCCTGCGGCTGATCAGTCCCAGCAAAAACAATCCCAGCATACCCCCTGCAAAAATACCTGACAACTCCCACCATATATCCAATAAACTTTTTGCACCGATCATCGCCAGCCCGGTACCCAGCCCGATCAACCCGAATATGACTGTCGCCATATGCAGGATGAACAATTGCTGTTTATCGGTGATGCCCGGTCTGAAATGTCTTTTATAAATATCCATCGTGAAAACAGTAGCTGATGAATTCATATTAGAACTGATGGTACTCATAGCCGCAGACAAGATAGCAGAGACTATTAAACCCACTAAGCCGGTTGGAACATTCGTCACCATGAAATGCGGTAACACTTTATCTCCGTAATCTGCGGCTTTAAATGACGCAGCCATTTCTGTTACCTGTTGTGAAGTAGCAACACTTCCCAACTTTTCTGCTGCCGCTTTTAATTTTACCGGTTCTATCATTTCCGGGTGCACCTGGTAAAATGCATATAAGGCAGCGCCGATGATAAAAAATAATAAAGAAGCCGGCACATACATAGCTACACATAGCCACACAGATTTACTTGCTTGTTTTGCCGAGGTAGCGGTATGGTATCGTTGAATATAATTCTGGTCCATACCAAAATTATTCAGGTTGATAAAGAAGCCATAGAACAGGATGACCCAGAATGTAGATTCGGTAAAATTGGGTGAAAGGCTTCCAAGACTTAATTTATGATCCGCTTTAGCAATATCGATCACCTCCGAAAATCCACCCGGGATCTCTTTCACCACCAGGAACAATATTAAAACAGCACCCAATGTTTTAATAATACCCTGCACTACTTCCGTCCATATCACCGCTTCCATACCGCCGAGTACCGTATATATAATGATACAAATACCCATCACGATCATGATGGAAGCCATGGAGAAGCCTGTCAATGCCTGCAGGCTTAAAGCCATTCCAAAAAAAATAGAACCCATCCTCGCAAACTGTGTCAATAAAAAACAAACAACTGCATAGGTTCTTGCCCAGGAGCCAAAACGTTTTTCCAAATGTGTGTAGGCTGATATTTCCCCGGTGCTCCTGTAAAACGGGACAAAATATTTTGACGCAGCCCATGCAGCCAATGGCATAGAGATGCTGAATACAAAAGCATTCCAGTTACTGCCAAATGCCTTACCTGGTACGCCTAAAAAAGTATTGCTGCTTAAAAAGGTTGCATAGATAGAAAGTCCGATGGCCCAGCCGGGGATCTTTCCAGATGCCCTGGTAAACTGCTCTGTATTCTTATTCCGCCGGGAAAAATAAAAGCCAATTGCTACCATCGCAAGGAGGTACACAATGATTATGGCAATATCAAATACAGGCAGGCTATTCATCGTTAGTGTTAACCGTTAATCATCCGAAGGTTTTGTCACCGTGTTCACCACCCCCGGCCATTGCTCCTTTTTGATCTCTTTCAGCTGTAGTTTTTTGGGATCAACCACTACGTATTTGATCCTTTCCCTTCTCCATGTATAAACAATATGCACCAGCCCGTCTTTTGATTCTATCACTGATGGATAGGAATATTGACTGATGGGCGAATCTTCCAGGATCAAAGCGGCATACCATTTTTTCCCATCTGTTGATACAGCTACATTTAAAGGCGTTCTCGCTCCTTTGCCATTGGGCAAAGTATCATGTGGTTTTACATGATTATACACCAGTAACTGTTTTCCGTCCTCCAGGGTTACGGCATCTGTGCCGGAATTATTATTAGGCAATGATGAAGCAGTCATAGCGCTCCATGTTTTTCCGCCATCTTTGCTCCAGCTTTCATTGATCGTTCTGTTCTTGCTCCTGCATAATACCTGCAGGCTCCCATCCTTATATTTTAAAATGGATGGTTGTATGGCACTGATGATCTTACCATCATTGATGGGTTCTGATTTTGTCCATGTCCTGCCAAGGTCATTGGTGTATTCAAAATGCACTTTCCAACCGTTTTTCTCCGTACTCGAAGGACATATCAATGTGCCATTGATCAGTTCAGGCTTGTTTTTTATGGGGCCCAAAAACCCGGCGGGTAATGCTTCCCGCTGGCTCCAGGTATGGCCATTATCTTTTGAGCGTATCATCCATCCTGTCCAGCCTCCTACATTAGGACCTATTTTATAGAACAATAACAATTCCCCGTTGGGTACCTGGAACAATACAGGATTGTAACAGGCATAACGGGTAGTATCATTGATGACCCCTTCAGCCACTTTAGCAGGCGCTGTCCATTTATTATTTACAAGATGGCTTGTCCATATACATACATCTTTATGTCCTTCCCTTGTACCACCAAACCAGGCAGCAATAATGCCTTCAGGAGTTTCTGCAATAGTGGATGCATGTGCCGACGGAAAAGAGGCTTCGGTATAGATGAATTCATCCACCAGGATGCCTTTTTTCCATTTGGTATCCTGTGCCTGCATACAATTGAATCCCGCAAGCAGGATAAATATGCCGGTTATAAATTGTTTCTTCATACTACTGATTCGTTTTTTGTTTTTCTGCTTCTTTTTGCGCTTTTACTTTATCAACATAAGCCTTGTACAACTGTCGCCAGTTACGGCCATTATTATTCAGGTATTGCTCACATTTCGTTTTATAGATCTCGAAAATAGCAGAGATCTGTGTCATACTTTTATAATCAATCGCCTGCTCCCTTGCCTGCTTGAGGTGTTCAAGGATCTTTGTCGCTTCTTCTTTTGTCAGATCAGGAACGATTGATTTGTACCCGGCCAGGGTAAATGCCACTTTACCTATTGTATACTTATCCAATATTAACTCTACCTGCTCAGGCGCCAGTTCTTTCTTTAATACACTCATGAGGTTCTCATGCACAGATGCAGGCTTTGCAGAATTAGCGATCACCTGCCGGTCAAGCTCTGACAATTTATTACCGGTGACGGGATTAATACCCGCAGGAACAGTGGTAAAAGGATGCTCGTTATTCCAGTCACGGACAGCCTTCAAATGCGTGGCAACAGCATCGGCAACTCTTTTCTCCTTTGCCGGATCATTTAACTGTAACCCTGCGACCCATTCAGTGGCTTTCGTTTCCAGTTCAGTATTTGCTTTAGCTACAGCTTCTTCCGCTGATAATTTTGTTGAAACTGTGCTTTGTGTTTCCTGCCCCTTCGCAGTTTGAAGAACGGTACCGGTAATGAACAACACAGTGCACAATAAACAATTGGTAATTTTTTTCAGCATTGTTTAATTATTTAATGGTGAAAGATTTACTGGTAAATGAATAATTGCCGCTCCCGATTTCCATTACCGCATTACCATTTTCCATTCCAATAAAACGTATGCCTTCGGCTGTGGCAACAGTATTGCCATTATCCTGTACATCACCCGGCCCTGCAGCAGGTATATATATAATTGCTTTTGCATTAGCCGGCACATTAATATTCCAAACCAGCCCATTATCTCCTTTTGTCCAATGACTGATGATCGTTCCATAAAAAGACCGGTAAGAAGCATCCACTTCGTTCAGACCTTTCACAAAAGATGGTTTCATGATGATCTCTTTGAAAGCAGTTGTATTCGTATTTGAACTGATCCCTGCTATATCTTCATACAGCCAGATCAGGAAATCACCCAATAACATTACATGGTTCTGTGAATTCATTTGCGGGCTGGCCGTGTTGCCATTCCACAATTCCCAGATGGTAGTGGCTCCCTGCTCGGCCATATAGCCCCAGCTTGGATAAGTCTTATTGGAAGCCAGTGCATAGGCAATATCCGGATAGCCATAATCTGTTATTCCCCGCATCAGCCACTGCGTACCGATAACACCCGTGCTGATATGCATCCCGTCTTTTACCGTGATCCTGTCATAAATATTATTGAATATGGTTTTCTTCAGGCTGTCGGGTGCCATACCGAAATACAGCGGGAGTAAATTTGCCGTGATCGTGTTATTGTCATAACATTTCCGCTGGTTATTATAAAATTTTTTATGAAAAGCGGACCTGATATTCTCACCCAATACATCATAACTTTTCACATCCCCGTTATTACCACTCAGTACGGCAAACTTTTTCATCAGTTGCAGCAAGCGGTAATAATAAGCGGTAGAGATCAACTCCCCGTTAGTTGTACGAAGGCTGTCTCTTGATCGTATGATCTCTAAGCTCTCGGGTGGCACGCACCAATCTCCGTATTTATCCTTTGTTACAATAAAGCCTTTCATATATTTAGTTTGCATGTACTGCATCCATTTCTTCATAGAGGCATAATGTTTACTAATAGGACGTTCATCCCCGAACTGACGGTGCAACATATCAGCAACAAGGAGATAAGTACCTGGCCATGTCACATTATCCGTATAATAATTCCAGAATGCGGGTGCTACGTCAGGGATAGCGCCTGCCGTTGTTTGTGATTCTTCTATATCATCCAGCCACTTTGCATACAATTTTGAATTATCAAACATAAAAGCTTCTCCACCCGATCCCGTAGCCCGGTCACCAAGCCAAGGTTGCCGTTCATTCCGTTGCGGACAATCTACGGGCATACCTTTATAATTGGAAGCAATTCCCCACCAGGCATTCCGGTATATTTTATTGATCACAGAGTCAGAAGAAACAAATGAACCGGTTGTTGACAGGTCATCATATATGAACTTCCCTTCAAAGTCGCTGATCGCAGGATTACCCGGGTATCCATTAATTTCCACGTAACGAAACCCGTGGTATACAAAAGATGGCTGCCACTCTTCTACGCCTTCTCCTTTCAATGTATAGATATCCGTCACTCTGGCGTCGCGGAGATTGGCAATATATAATTCACCGTTTGATTGTAAACTTTCCGCGAAACGAAGTTTTACAGCTGTGCCGCGGTTCCCTTTTACTTTAATTTTCAGCCACCCGGAAAAATTCTGTCCCATATCGAGAATATGTTTCCCATTACCGGTATTTTTTATTCCCACAGGCATAACAGATCGCATTATCCGCATCGGCTCATTCATCTGGGCTTCCAGCTTTCCTGCAGGCGCCTGCACTAACTGTGGTTTTATCCATTTACTATCATCAAAACCAGCATCTGTCCATCCTTTCAATTCTTTAGTGGCATCATACTCTTCCCCATCATACTCATTGTTGGTCCGGATCGGGCCATCTACGTTCAATTTCCAGCTCCCATCACTGATCACTGTTTGTTTTGTGCCATCAGCATATTCTATTTCCAGTTGCAGCAACATTTTAGGATAACCAAATGTGTTGTGCTTTTGTGTCTTATAATTCTGCCGCATAGTAAAGAAGCGGCCATTTCCCAAAACGGTAGCCACTGCATTATTCCCTGCTATTATATCTTTTGTAACATCATAAGTATTGTACAAAACCGATTTCCGGTAATCTGTGGGTGCAGGCGCCAATACATGATCGCCAATCCTTTTTCCATTGAGATATAATTCATATAATCCAAGCCCGATAATATATACCGTTGCCCTTTTTACACCTGACTTCGATTCAAACTGTTTCCTGAAATACCGGGCCGACAGCCTTGACCATTGAGTAATGCTATCCCAGGGAGATGCTTTATCGTAACCGATCCATTTGCCCTGCCAGTCATTGCCTGACAGCAGGCCCATTGTCCAATATGACATCTCACTCCATGCTGATTCACCTTTATTTGTAAAGACTTTCACTTTCCAAAAAAATTGTTCCCTGCTCGCTGGTTTTTTCCCTTTATAAACAACATGTATGGATTGAGAAGAGTTTACTTTCCCGGAATTCCAGAGATCACCTTCGTTGTTTGCAGCTTTCTCCTTTGTAGAAGAGACAATGATATGATACGCTGTTTGCTGAACGTTCCGTTGATTTGATTCTATTTGCCAGCTAAGCCGGGGATCTTTTACATCAATACCCAAAGGATCTACCAGCATTTCACAACGCAGGTTACTACTATGCACCTGCGCCTTAGCTGCATACAGGCACAGGAGACAAAAAAGAAATATGACTAGTTTTCGTTTCATTATAATTATTTACCTGAAAAATCAAAATACAATACCAGTTTCAAAGCCCTTGCCGGGTCTTTTTCATAATCATAAAAAATATTTTTTGACCCCATCGGGCCGGTGGTTTCATTGCGTTGCGTCTTGGTGCCAATACTGCTGATACCCTGCATAAATGAAATATCGCCGGATGGAAAGATGGGTTCATAATTATGCCACTGGTCTGTTTTCCATGCAGGCGTGAACAATCGCAGGAATAAACCTTCTGTTTCCGTGACAACAGCAAAGCGGTTTTTCTTTGTAAAAAACAGTCCACCATAAAAATTGGAATAATATCCTTTGAATTCAGGATACTCCCATGGATATTCCCCCGTCTCTGTATTATTGTAACTTTTTTCCCATGCCCCAAATTGATTGCCTTTCATCCTGTTTTTCCATACCCGGTATGGGCCATCACCCATATAAGCAATGGATTCGATCTCGTTTTCCGGGAAAGAAAAATTGATACCTGCGAAATTGCTGAAGTAAGCACCGGGAAAATAGTTTACTTCAAGCTGTACCCATCCCGAAGGATAAATGGTCCACTTTAAGGTATTGTAGCTCTCCTTCTTTTCATAAGTTGATTCAACAACATAATTATCCCCCTGCCGGTATTGCCTGATACCTTTAAAATTATCCAGTCCTTCCTGGATTATCGGGCCATTGTTAAATGGCAATTCACCATTTTTGTTTTTGACGGACACCAGCATGCCGTTAAATTGGTTAAACGCCAGTGAAACATCCTTCACATTCACATAAATAAGTGTCGTATCAGCAACGGGAACCGTGATTGAGTTACTACCTTTTTTTACCACCTCCCGCTCACTCATTGCTTGAGGGCTACTGATAGGGAAACTCCAGGTAAAAAGCTCCCTGCCGTAAGCATCCTTTGCTGTCACATACAATACATCATAATTTTTCCAGCCTGCAGGCAGCTTGATTTGCATGGTTCCTTTGCCTCCTGGTTTTATATCCGGGGCCGCTGCCACACCTTTTATCTCCTGCGATGTGATCTCTTCAAACCTTTTTAACTTCCAGCTAAAACTGCATCGGTTGATATTGGTAAAATGATACCGGTTTTCAATATTCAGTTTACCATCAAAAGCACTTGTAATTTCTTTTCGCTCAAAATAAACCGGGCTCCATATTTCTTTGATGGCATAATAACTCCCCTCCTTTTCAAGATGAGGTCCAAGAATACCATCAGCCCCGCGGTGCTTATCGGTATCCAATGAATCATTCTTATCCTTTCTTACCACTCCCTGGTCGGCAAAATCCCAAAGAAACCCACCTGCACTCAACGGATCATGCCACATTTTTTCCCAATAGTCTTCCAACCCGGCGCCATGGCCGCCATCAAATTGTCCGTGTAAAAATTCGGTGGGCATTACGATCTCTCTTCCATTTTCATAATTACCGATACCGTAGTTGTATTCCCGGTAATGTTGTGTTTCAATACTCCCAAATAACTGCCATGGGTGAATAACCGGCCGCTTCTGTATGTCAAATTTTTTAAACAAAGTATCCAATTCCAGGTTATGACCTCCTTCATTTCCATTACACCAAACAATAATTGAAGGGTGATTCATATCGTGTACAATCATTTCTTCTACCAGCTTTGTACCAGTTGGCGTATCATAATGGCCATGCCAGCCAGCCAGTTCATCCAATACAAACAGCCCCAGAGAATCACATACATCAAGAAAATGATCATCCGGGGGATAATGACTCATCCGGACTGCATTCATGTTCATGTCTTTCATGAGCAGTACATCCTCAATACTGATTTGCCTGCTTAATGTTCTGCCTGTTTCCGGTCTGAATGAATGCCGGTTAACGCCTTTCATTTTTATTTTGACTCCGTTTACATATATGCCATCTCTTTGTTTTACTTCTACGGTTCTGAAACCAAATTTTTGTGATACGGTGTGAACAGGTTTTTTGTCTTTGTAGATCGTAAATATTGCTTTATACAAATAGGGAGATTCGGGATTCCATAACCTGGGACGTGAGAAGTTCGTGTCAATTGAAAACACACCGGTGCGTCCTAGCAGAACAGCACCTGCTTTCGCAAACAATTTACCGGCAGCGTCAAAGATTTGAACCTGTGCTTTACCACGAAAATTGTCCGCATCGAAAAAAGCAAAAAAACCTCCATCGGCCGTTGCTTCGATTTCTATATTTTCAATATGCACCTGTGGCAATACTTCCAGGTATACCGGCCGGAAGATGCCACCAAATATCCAAAAGTCCGCACGTCTTTCAGCGGAATTCACCGATTCATTCGCCGAATGCTTTGAAACAGTTACTTCCAAAAAATTCTTTCCCCCATAGTTAAGGAATTCTGTGATATCATATTTGAATGCATAAAAAGCCCCCTGGTGAATGTCACCGGCTGATTGGCCATTGATCTTTACTTCGGTGTCTGTCATTGAGCCTTCAAAAACAATTTTTACAACTTTATTCTTCCAGCTTACAGGCACATCGAAAGAATGTTTGTATAACCCCTTTTCTTTTCCCCTCACACTATCCTTCGCAAAACCATAATCATACTTTCCAAATCCCTGCAGTTCCCAGCAGGATGGAACAGGTATAGTTGTCCATTTACCAGAGTTCATCCCGCCGGTACACATGAATTCCCAGTTCACAGTGTTATCACTTCCTGTGCCTGAGAGATAAACCTTTTCAGTTTGTTGGGAGAATATATTGTTTGATGTGAGTAATACAAAGAACACAACGAACCACGAAGAACACAACGTTGTGTACTTCGTGTAGATCTTTGTGTTCTTTGTGCTCCAATTCATAATTTACCAGTTACCTTTTGCAATACAGCAGATGAGGCTGTTTTTTTCCCATTTACCCATACACTCAGCCCCTTTCCTTTTTTATACTTCATCCCGGTTTTATCCCAGATGATGGTAATGATCTTTCCATGATATAAAACGTTGTCCAGGCAAAACCAATCCCATTTATTATCCGGCAATAATGGATTTACTTCGATCACATCATCTGCCCGGGGTCTTAAACCAACAAGTCCCGTTATAATAAGATCATTAAATGTTGAGTGATTGTAATAACGGCTTCTTTCTTCATCACCTTTCAACCAATAACCTGTTTTTTCATCCAGGTATTCACCTATATAAGGACGGCCACGGTAATATTGTGACTCCACATAGGTTTCCAGCAGGTCAAAATAATTACTGTCGGCTACATAGTCCTGTTTATAATTATTCAGCAGGTTGGCCATAGCAGTCAGCGTTTGCGATGTGGCAAATGGCCACACAGCGCCATCCCATTCACATTTGCAGCAGCCATGTGTACGAAATTTCGGATGGCTCCTGTCAGCAGTAGTAATACCAAAGGGCGCACAAAATGTTTTGGTATCTGTCAAACTTTTCCACGCATCATTGTAATTGTTATCCGGCATACTAAAATACCAGGGGATAAAACCAATCTCCTCCTTTACATTCGCCGATGTATCACCCTGTTCTTTCAGCACTTCAAAAAAATCATGTCCGTTGTTCCAGAGTTTCGATTGGGTCAATTGTTTTACAGTATCCGCTTTACGGTTGTATACTGCGGCAACATCTGACCTGCCTGCCATCGTTGCAATAGATCCAAGCCCTTTTGCATTGCCATACATGTACCCGTTAATAGAGGGTCTTGCATTCTTCTCCCTTCTTCCCCCGCTGATCGTTTCCTCCATTGCATCTCTCACATCAAACTGCCAGTACAAACCATTCAATGATCTTTTCTCATTTTCCCAGGCTGCATAATCTGCTTCCAGGTCAGGTAATAAGTCAAGAACAAACTTTTTATCGCTGTTCACCAGGTAACGGTTATAAACAGCATCCATATTCCAGCCGCTGTAAAAGCGGAGTTTGCTCATGGGTTTCCCGCCATTCCCACGGTACCACACATGCAGGTTGTTATCCATGTATCGCTTATCATGTAGCCACCTTGACTCATAAATATGATGCCCCAGCGCACTGCTGATCAGGTTGTATTTATCAGCATAACTTCTTTGTACCAGGAATTCCGTAAACACAAAGCCCTGGTCTGTTTTTTTGATATGCTTCCGCAATGTCCACCAGCGGTAATAGAATATCTCTTCAAAATTCTGCTGCGGGCATTCAAACAGGGGAATATTCTTTTTCATCCATCCCCATGCACTGTCATTCGGAATGGCCTGCCTGATATTCTCATCTTCCATTTTGTTGAAGTAATCAACATAATGCCTGAATGACTCCGCTTTCAACAGCATCGGTTTGATTTGTGCTGAAAGGCATGTCATCCATAGTAACACAAGCGATATGACAATTATTCTTTTCACTTTCTTTTTTTAGTCACGACCGATAATTTCTGTCCACCTCTTGTAACCTTTACCGGCCAAACCATTGCTCCTGCCGGCCCTGTAAACTTTCTTTTCGCCACTCAACTGCTTTAATGCTCCGATACCAGCAAATATGCCGGCCTTTAATCCGGCCATATACGCAGCACCCATGGCCGAAACATCAGGCATGCCGGTACAAACAACACTCTTATTTAAAAGATCGGCCAGGAACTGCAAAACAAATTGATTGGCCGTCATTCCCCCGTTTACCATCAGCTCTTTTAATGACAACCCTGCATCTTTTTCCATCGCGGTCACTACATCCATCACCTGGTAGGGAATGGATTCGAGTGCAGCACGGACAATATGATTTTTATTTGTCCCGAAACTCATCCCGGATAGAGTGGCCCGTCTTTCCATTTGCCAATGAGGTGAACCTAACCCGCTAAATGCCGGCACCAGGTAAACGCCTCCATTATCACTTACCGCATTCGCCATCGTTTCCGTTTCACGGCTATCTTTAAAAAGGGCTAATTCATTTTTCAGCCATTCGATAGTAGCGCCGCAGGAAACAATGACCCCTTCCAATGCATAATCAATTTTTTCTTCAGTACTCCAGCAGATCGTCGTCACCATTCCATGGTTTGACTGAACCGGCTTATCTCCAATATTCATCAATAGGCTGCAACCGGTTCCCAATGTGGCTTTTGCTGTACCCGGTTCAAAACAACCTTCTCCAAATGCAGCAGCGTGGGAGTCACCGATCATCGCTGTAACAGGAATTGATCTTGGAAGAAGCCCGTTTAACGAAGTCTCCCCGTAAAAAGCAGAAGATGATTTTAATTCAGGCAGCCGGATTCCTTTCAACCCGTAAGCTTCGATCAATTCATTATCCCAACCGAGTGTATGAAGATTGAAAAAAAGTGTTCGGGACGCATTGGTATAGTCGGTTGCATACTTTTCCCCGTTGGTGAGTTTATACAGTAACCATGTATCTATGGTTCCAAAAAATGCATCGCCATTCTTTACCGCTTCCCCTACTGAACTATTATTTTGAAAAAGCCAGGTCAGTTTCGTAGCCGAAAAATACGGATCTATCACTAATCCCGTCTTTTCCCTGATTATACCTGAGAGACCTTTCTGCCTGAGCTGTTCGCAAACACCGATAGACCGTTTGCATTGCCACACTACGGCATTATACAAAGGCTTACCCTTTTTATCCCATACCACGAATGTTTCCCGCTGGTTGGAAATTCCGATCGCCTCTATTTCAGTTTCGTCGTATCCTTTTTCCCGGAACTGCAATAAGCATTTCTTTACAGAGGCAAGCACATTGGTATAGATCTCTTGCGGGTCCTGCTCCACAAAACCATTATCAATATAGTTTGTATGCAACGGCTCCGATCCTTTGGCAACAGCCTGCCCCTTCTCATCAAAGATCAATGATTTGGTAGAGCTGGTGCCCTGGTCAATGGCCAATATGTACCTGTTCTTATTCAATATTGAAAATTCTTTAGTCCTTTTTATCTCCTGCTTTATCAACAATCACTGCCAGCAGGATCACTCCTCCTTTCACTACCTGTTGCCAGAATGGTGAAACATTCAGCAGTACAAGACCGTTGTTCAGTACGCCGATAATAATGGCCCCGATCACGGTTCCCCATACACTTCCTTTTCCCCCATTGAGTGATGTGCCGCCGATCACTACTGCCGCTATTGCATCCAGTTCATAACTGATCCCGGCATTGGGTTGTGCTGAATCCAACCTGGATGTAACGATCACTCCCCCTAATGCGGCCAGTGCAGCACCCATGCTGTAGACGATCAGTTTTACTCTATTGATACGGATACCGGAAAGCTTTGCGGCTGTTTCATTTCCGCCAATAGCATAAATATATCTTCCCAACCTTGTTTTTCGGGTAATAAACACGGCCAGCATCACCACCAATGCTGCTATCCATACCGGGACCGGTATCCCTATCAGGGAGCCGGTTCCGATATAAGTAAAACTTTCTCCGAGATTGCTGACGGGATGCCCGCCTGTATATAACATGGTAAGCCCTCTTGCGATAGTCAGCATGGCCAGTGTAGCCACAAATGGTGGCACTTTGAAAGAAGTGATCGCAAACCCATTGAACAATCCGAGCAGTGCACCGGCAATAATAGCCGCCAGCACCGCACCCAGAATAGTAAATCCAACAAACAGGTCAGCCGATGGGAATTGCAACCCGTTTTTTAATAGCCCGGCTGTGATAGCTCCGCAAAGTGCCAATACTGATCCAACAGACAGATCAATGCCCCCGGTCAGAACGATCAATGTCATTCCTGTGGCAATACAAATATTTACGGCTACCTGCCGGAGAACATTCAGTCCATTTGCCGTAGTAAAGAATTTATCAGTCAGCAGGCTCAGCGTGATGCATAAGATCAACAAAGCGATCACTGATTGAAACCTGCCGATATTTTTATTATATGAAACAGAAGCAAGCATTCCTATATTAGTTTTTATGGATGGCGCATTTTAATATTTCCGTCTCTGTTGCATTTTCAATAGGTATGTTTGCGGTTAATTCACCCTCGCACATGACGAGCACACGGTCGGACACTGCCAGTATCTCAGGCAACTCTGATGACACCATCATAATACCCATACCCTCTGCGGCAAGTGATTTCATCAGTTTGTATATCTCTGCCTTAGCATTTATATCAACACCACGGGTGGGTTCATCCAGCAATAATATTTTTGGATGAGTAGCCAGCCATTTAGCCAGCACGATCTTTTGCTGGTTGCCACCGCTCAGGTTCTTTGCCGCATTATTACCTGATGAAGTTTTAATAGCGAGACCTGCAATATAATTTGCGGTTAGCTCCTTCTCTTTTTTTGCATTCAGCATAAAGCCCAAGCGCTGTAGTTTCTGAAGAACAGCGATACTGATATTAGCCCTGACTGTTTGCGACAGGATAAGTCCCTGTAGTTTCCGGTCTTCAGGTACCAATGCAATTCCGGCTCCAATAGCCTGCGCCGGAGACTTTATTTTCCTGTCCTTCCCGTTCACTGTAATCTCCCCGGAAGAATTTTTGGGATGCAAGCCAAAAATAGTTTCCATCAGTTCGGTCCGCCCCGCCCCCATTAGTCCATAAAGACCCAGGATCTCTCCTTTAGATAATGTAAAGGAAATATTATTCAGCAATTTTGTGATCCGCAATAACGGGTGCTTTAAGCTGATGTTCTTAACCGATAATAACTCCTGCTTATCTTTCAGGGTGCAACCTGTCTTTTCAAAACTTAATTTCCTTCCCGTCATTTTTTGAATAAGCTCATCCGATGTGATGACGTCCAAATTGCCTGAGCTGATCGTCATCCCGTCTCTCAGCACTACGTAGCGGTCGGCGATAGCAAAAAGCTCTTTCAGTTTATGAGAAATATAAACAACGGTCTTACCCTCTTCCTTTAATTTCCGGATAATCGAAAACAGGTTCTCCACTTCCTTATCACTGATCGCTGAAGTGGGCTCATCCATGATGATAACGGAAGCATTCGAATACAATGCCCTTGCGATCTCCACGAGCTGCTGTTGCCCGACTTTCAGTTCAGCGATCTTTGTACCGGGATCTACTGCAAGATTTAACTGCTTCAGTAATTCTGCTGATCTTTCTTTCATCATTTTTTTGTCCAATATCCCCAGGCTATTAGTGATTTCTCTCCCCAGGAAAATATTTTCAGCTACAGATAAATAAGGAACAAGATTGAGCTCCTGGTGAATGATGGCGATGCCGGCTTGTTCAGCGCTTTTTGTACTGGTAAACTTTACCGGCTGCCCGTTGTAAATGATCTCGCCGTCATACTGTGTATGCACACCCGAGAAAATCTTCATCAGGGTGGATTTACCGGCTCCATTCTCCCCGATAATGGCGTTGACCTTACCGGGATGCAGCTCCAGGTTAACCCCGTTCAACGCGGTGACCCCGGAAAATCTTTTCGATATGTTCTTTGCAACCAGCATTAGTGTACGATCTTCAGCCTGACCGGGATCAATTCGATGTTTCTAAAATCAATATGCTCTTTATTGAATTCCACCGCAGCTACTACTTCTATTGTATCTCCCTGTTTTACTTCTTTCTTAAATACGGGCAGTATGGAATTCCTCACCGTTTTGTTCAATTCCTCCGAAATACCATTAAGGTCAGCTGTATTGGTAAAGTCTTTTATATCTACCAGTTTCGATGCGTCGCGTATTGCATTGCCGTAGATGAACTCCGTAGCAAGCCTTGTGATCAGCAGGGAATCTGCATGGTTTATTTGCAAAACAATTTCGTCTTCATTAATAACAGCAGCGGTGGCCTTTGTTTTAACCAGGCTATACCGGTAGTTGCCGATGCCAAGAACATTCGAGTGCTTTGCAAATGCATTTTCCGGGTCAGTTTCAATTGAGCGGATCAGGTCTGTCAGTGCAATAGCGCTATCAAGTTTTGAAGGCAATTGCTCTTCCCATATCTTTTTTGAAAAACTGGCAGCGTCAAATTTTCCGGTGGCTGCAGCTTTTACTTCACCCAGCTTTTTAAAATAAACTGATTTATACCCAGCCAGTGCAATGACAAGTGCCAGTATGAGATATTTTATCAATTTCTTCATTTGCGTGGTTTATTTTTTTCCATAAGCAATATAATCGCTGATATTCCCGGCAGTCACCAACTCCACGGCCACGGGTATCTTTTTCGGAAAATCCCGTTTGCCTTTGATATACTCGTTGGCAAACTGTGCCGCTGTTTCTGCCATTACTTTGGGAAACTGCATACCGGTAGCGGCCACTTTGTTTTCACTGATCGCCGTGATCACATCCTCGGCGCCGTCAAAGCCAAACACTTTTACATTACTGGCCTTACCTGCTGATACCAATGCCTGGTATGCACCCATTGCCATGGCATCATTGCCGCAAAAAACACCATCGATATCCGGGTGTGCCTGCAAAATGGTTTCCATTACTTCCATCGCCTTGTTGCGATCGAAATCTGCACTCTGTTGCGCTACCATTTTCAACCCACTGTAATTGTCCGCAACACTATGAAAGCCTTTTGACCTTGCCCAGGTATTATTATCGCCAACGAGGCCAAGCAATTCAACATAATTTCCTTTTTTATTCAGTTGCCTGACAAAATACTTTCCAATAGAAACAGCCCCCGAATAGCTGTCAGATAATATTTGCGAGGTGGCCCCGTCCGCAGAGTTGATCTCCCTGTCCATACAAAAAACAGGTATGCCCGCAGCTTTGGCTTTTAAAACATTCGCTACTGATCCATTCGCATCAGTGGGGTTAAATAGTATTGCTCCAAAACCCGCCACAATTATATTTTCGAAATGGTCGCTTTCCAGCGCAGTGTTATTTTGTGAATCGAATATCCTGGCATCGTATCCCAATGCCTTTGCTTTGGCAGCAGCTGTTTCGGCGAGAAAAACAAACCAGGGATTATTAAGTGTGGACACAACTACTGCTATTTTGTTTGAGGTTTGCTTGTCCTGGTTTTTACACTGGACAAAAAACAATGCACCAAACAATGGCAATAACAACAATTGTTTTATCATCTTTATCGTTTTAACAATGACAAAGCAGTATCGGCGATCCCCTTTTCACTGATACCATAATGGTTAAATATATCCTGTTGTGAACCCGTTACCGTGTACTCATCCGGAATACCGACGATCTTAAAAGGCTTTACAAGTCCCAGTTGAAGAAGGAACGATGCACAGGCTTCACCTAGTCCGCCATATACACTGTGCTCTTCCACAGTTATAACAGCTTTGCATTTTTCAGCCAGTCTTTTCACCAGGTCCGTATCCAATGGTTTTATCGTATGCATACTCACAACAGTAGCTTTGATATTTTGTCCGCTTAATTTTTTTGCAGCCTGCAATGCAGGATATACCGTTTCGCCTGTAGCTATGATGGCAATATCATCACCTTCCATGATTACTCTCCCTTTGCCAAAAGCAAAGCCGTCATCATTTTTTTCTTTCAACAGCGGCATTGGTTTTTTACCAAAGCGCATATATACCGGGTGATCGGTCTCCGACGCCAATTCAACCGCCTTTTCCGTTTCGTAATTATCTGCCGGCGCTACAATAGTGATATTATTAATAGCCCGGAGCACTGCGAAATCATGAAGGCTGTGATGGGTGGAACCCAATGGACCATAACTAACCCCGGCGCTGATGCCGATCACGTTGACAGGATTATCGCTGTAGGCTACATCATTCTTTATCTGCTCCAATGCCCTGGCTGTTAAAAAACAGGCAGGCGATACTGCAAACACTTTCTTTCCACAGGATGCAAGTCCCGCTGCCACGCCAACAAGGTTTTGTTCAGCGATGCCTACCTCGATAATTTGCTTAGGAAATCTTTTCCCAAACGGAACCAATTTACCTGACCCTCTCGAATCGCTGGTTACGGTAATAATGTCTTTATCATTCTCCGCCAACCGCTGGACTGTTTCAGAAAAAACATCCTGGTTAGGTTTATAGCCGTTATTGGATACAACTGTTTCCGCCATTATATTGCCGTTAAAGCTTGATTTAATTCTTCTACTGCCTGTTCGTATTGCTCTTTACTGGGTACGCCATGATGCCATTTTACTTCGTTCTCCATAAAACTTACTCCTTTCCCTTTTACTGTATTGGCAATAACAAGAGATGGCTTTCCTTTTTCGAACGGTAAACTGTCAAATACTTTTTTCAATTCGCCGGGATCATTACCATCAATACTTCTTACAACCCAGCCGAAACTTTCGAATTTTTTATCAAGGGGATCGGTATTGCAAACATCCGCAGTGGATCCCGTTATCTGCAGTGTATTTTTATCCACGATAGCGCAGAGATTATCCAGTTTATAATGTGCCGCGGTCAAAGCAGCCTCCCAATTTGAGCCTTCAGGTAATTCCCCATCACCCATTAAAGTAAACACCCTGAAACTCTTCTCATCCAGTTTTGCAGCCAGCGCTGTTCCGGTTGCAATAGGCAATCCATGACCCAGTGCACCTGTATTCTGTTCGATACCGTTCACCTTCTTCGTAGGATGGCCGATATAATGTGACCGATATTGGCAAAGAGTGTTCAGGTCTTCCTCAGGAAAAAATCCTTTATCCGCCAATACCACATACAATGCTTCCACGCTATGTCCTTTACTTTGAATGTAGCGGTCACGATCAGGTGAAGAAAAGTTTTGAGGCGATACATTCATCACCTGGTTATATAAAACATTCAATATATCCACACAGGACAAACTGCCCCCGGTATGTCCGGCCTTTGCCTGCAGGATATATTGCAATATCTTTTTACGGTATTGTATTGATTTCTGTTTAAGTTCCTTTGTTGTCATTTGCTTTAAACTTCCTGGACCTTTTAAACTTGTTAAATCTTTAATTGTGCTGGTAAGTTTCCCAGCCGAGGTAATTATCAAACGCCTCTTTCAATATCCCTGCTGTTTTACTTGCATTCATCACTACGTGGTGCTCAAAACCACTGCGGCATACATACTGCATCAACCCCTGCAGGTTGTTGATCTGTGCAACTGCCCGGGTACCAAATGTATTCAATGCATCATTTGTCAACTCACCCTCGCCAACGTAGGCTTTGATAACACCTTTGCAATCATCCGTGCTGATACGGCCATAAGTCAACGGCATGGCAGGAGTACGCCCATCCAACGCACCATAAGTATTCTCAGTTCCTACACTGGTGCCAAGAATAGGTGCAGTGCTAATAGTTATATCGGGCAGAAATGATTTGGCCCAGTTTCCGCAATGAAACAACACGCATTTGGTATCATCATCAGCATAATTATTATTCCAGTCCACCAGTGCAGAAGGGGAACCGCTTGCCAACTGCATGGCATACATGCTCAGCGTGCCGGTCACATCCACTTCACAGGCAGAAGGCAACATGTTCTCACTCATCATACTCATGCTGGTACACACATTACAGCCATAATTTTTTTGGATCGATGTCCAGCACTGAATAGCCGTTGCATCCAAAGCATTCTCAGTCATAAAATCAGCCAGCACTACGTCCAGCTTTGCAATTTGTACTAATCTATCAGGCGGTGTTGATCCTGTATTGGTGTAAGCGTGAATTTTTTCCAGCTTTTCCTTTACTGATTTGTCATCAGCCGTTAACTTATTGGCATTACCTAATATTTCTGATAAGTCAACTGTCGTTACGGAAATACCATTGCGCTGCAATAATTTTTCGCTGTAACGTACGGTATTAAAAGCGGTGGGTCTTGCACCAACCGCACCAATGCGAACTTTGCGTAAACCATTAACCACGCGGCAAATGGCAGTAAAATTTTTTAAATCCCTGGTAAACGATTCGTCTTTCGGGCTTACCACATGTTTTGTAGTAAGTGAATATTTTATTCCATACTGGTACAAATTGTTGCAAACAGATATCTTACCGCACCAGGCATCTCTCCGGTTCACCACATCCATCTTTCCTAAATCATCAGGATAGCCCTGTACCAGTACCGGTACATTTAACCCGGATAACTTGATCGTTTCTGCAACGCCCTTCTCATCTCCAAAATTGGGCAGCACCACCAGGATACCTTCAATGGCATCAGCATGTTGCTTAAACAATGCTGCACATTTCCGGGCTTCCGCAAAAGTCTCCACACCTCCAAGTTTGGTATCAGCATCACTAAGTAAGACCGGCGTTATATTGAGTTTTTTGAAAACACTGATCACTTCTGACCTGGCTTCAGCTACCAGCTTATCGGGAAAAAAATCCCGGTTACCGATAATGACACCCATGGTACTATTTCTTTGAACTGCCATAATATATTACAGTTATTGGGTTTTTAAATACGATATATAGTAAACAGCCTCTTTATCTTTTTTATCTGCTCCCGGCAGATCATAATCCTGGTCGGTCGGTGTATCTGCATCAGGGAAACGGCGCACTGTTCCTGTCCTGAAGGCGATCCGTTCCACTGATTGCACCGGGGCAAAACATAAGTTGTTATTTGGCCTGCCATCATTGATACTTACCGTATAGAACCTTGTTCCCACATTCAGTTCAATTTTTATGGCCAGTGTTTCCCCGGCTTTGTATTTGCCAAGACTTTTATTACGGTATCCCTGTTTTGTCAGCACATTAGCTGCTGAATCAAGCATTACCCGAAGGCAAGCCGTTCCCTTTGCATCCAGCATTTCAATTTCAAGGTTACCAAATTGATCTTGTACAGGCGTAACAGAAAATTCTATTGTGATTTTTTTTGACTCCGGGAATACCCGCTCTGCTTTTGCATAATCAAAAGGATCACTATCATGCAATGCCAGTACTTTTTGCCCTTTAAAATTTTCAATGCCGGTTCTGCACCAGAGCGGGCTATATAAATTCCATTCGTTCAGTTCGGCTCTATACTGCTTTGAATTGAATACATCATTCACATGAGTTGTTACTTTATCCCGGACCGGAACAGGTATCCTGCTCACCCACATATCTTCCTTATTCATGCTGTACGTCACCCACATATTACCATCAGCAGGCTTTCCATCCATCTCCTGGATACCGCGGACATACTGCGGACCATAACTTTTATAAGCACCGCCATAGCGCATGGAAGTGATCTCCCCGTTCACCAGCAGGAGGTTTTTATATTTCAATCCGTCATCACTCACACTTACAGCCAGCGGCCAGCGAAATTCAGAAGGATTATATACTGTGGCATATTTCCTGTCATTGGTTCTTTGTCCCCATATTTTTGCATTAGCATTCACAAACCCGGGCGCCCTCGTTGGACTATACTGCCATGTTTTTCCTTCATCTTTGCTGATACTGGTCAAAGCGTATTTCCATAGTGCCACTGCCCGGCCATCCGGTAAATGATAATAATTAAACGCTTTGAAATCTTTTTGTAATGGGATCAGCGGATCATTCCTGTCACCCTCCTCTACGGTTTGCATCATTAATAAAGGTGTAGTGAGTATTTCATCACCGGCTGCTACCAGCCCTTTATCATTTGAGGATTTGTAAAACGGGTAAGAAGTGTTCTTTTCATTAAAGGAATGATTATACCTCAAAAAGTAAATGGACCCGAAACTTCCGTCCGCTTTTATCTCCCGTATCACACGGCCAATACCATTCCCATCATTAGGATCATCTTTTTGACCTAATGCAATTCCATAAAAAGCCAGCGCAAATAATCGTTTTGATTTTGAAGTATAAAAACCAAAACGCTGATGCATCACCGCATAGCTGTTCTTTGCTGTATCGGTCTTTCCTTCTTTTGCAAACCCATCGGGAATTTTATATGGCGGAAAGACCACTACAGGATAAGACCAGTTGTAACCATCTTTCGAGGTCTGCAACAATGTTTGACCGGGAGGGATATGCTCGCCAACAGGATCACTTAAATACTCAAGATAAAATGTATTGTTCCAGTACGCCAGCATCGGCGCATGGTTGTAGGTCCATGAAGCAGCGCCTGTGTCAGCCCGGTTGGCCCTCATGGTTTGGATATTATGTACACCAACAGCAGGTGATAACTGCCCGTGATGATAATCAACATTGGATAAGGTACTTCCAATATAGCGAACTGTATCCTGTGCATCCGATGCAAGAAATAATAAGTGCAGTGTGACAACACCCATTATATGATAAAGCAGCTTCATTGTTTATTAAAATGTGTCAATAGTTTTTTAACCGTTTTTCGCTTCACCAGTACGATCGTTCCGTGTTTATGTCCTTCCGGCAGTTTTACTTTGGTTGTTATCGTGTCAAAATGAACAAAATCCTTTGTCGCCGAAGCATCATATATCTTTTTCCTGTATGAATCATAATAGATCAGCCATTCATCTTTCACTTTTACCACGGATGGCCCTTCTGTAAAATTCTCCGTGAAGGCTTTTGAAACATTCTTCCATGGCCCTAACGGGGAATCACTGAATGCAACTTTAATGTCCCTCTCCGGTCTCGTGTTATCTTTTAATACAAGCACATAATCCTTAGCTGCCTTTTTTACGATTACCGCATCGATCACACTAAAGCCCGGATCAAGAAATAGCTTTGCCGGGGAAAAGGTTTTAAAATCTCTTGACGTTGTCACATACATCCGGTGGTTATTACTGTCTTCTTCTATGCCCCTTTCAAATCTCCCGGGGATACAGGAAGCCCAGATAATGATAAATTGTTTTTCATCCTCATCATAAAACAATTCCGGCGCCCATACATTCACCGTCGTTGGCTCATGCGCCATAACCGGTATGAATTGCTGTTCGCTCCAGTGAACAAGGTCATTTGATGAAGCATAACCAAAACCTTTATCACCTTTCCAGCTGCTCGTCCACACCAAATGAAAAGTGCCATCCGGCGCCTGCACCATCGATGGGTCACGCATCACTTTCTGGTTACCCACTTTTGGTTGTAAAAGAACTGTATCAAAATCGCTCCAATTCTTGCCATCGAAACTGTACAACATTCGTAAACCTTCATTCGCCGGCTCATGAAATGAAGTGAAGAGATATGCTTTACCCGTACATGCAACAGATCCAATTATCACAAAACACAAAATGATATATTGTATGACCCTCCTCACTGCTTGCTGGTTGCTTTTGATTTTTCAATGACCAATACCCAATCATTACCATCCTGTTTCTCTCCCGGCGGGTTAAATCCTTTTATATCATTCAGCCTTGCTTTATATACAACCTGTATACTACCATCTTTCGGATTGAACCAGTAAGCATCCGTTAAACCAAAACCTAATTTTTCAGTAGCCACTTTAAAGTTTCTCCCGTTATACACATAAAACATCGCATAGCTTTTTCCCCTTGTAGCAGCAACTCTTTCATAGCGTTCACCATTATCTGTTACCAGGTCCTGTGCAGGTACACGATCGAAATAAGATCTACTATAAATGAGTTTCTTTAAATGGATCATCTGGGTGGCGCCTTCTGCTTTGATGGTTTCCTTCCAGCCTGAAGTAACACCATAATTCGCTGTCCAGTCACCCATTTTGTTGAACTGCATTACTGCATTTTCACCATAGGTAAACCCTGCACCACCTGCAAACACATTCCAATAAGCATAACGACGCAGATCAGCACCTTTCCAACGTAGTTGTAAACTATCATGCAATCCATGCGGAATGTTTTCATACGAAGGCTCCCCGTCCAATGTTGGTTTAACGGGTTTTAACTTGTAATCCATGTTGACATATTTCCAGTTGTCTTCCCCGTAATGATTCGTTTCGTTACTGCTGGTATCCTGTGCATAATTTTTATGACCGCTTTGAAACATATTGAAATCAAGCCATGCTTCGTTATGAAACCAATCGCTGGAAGAAGTTCTGCCACGCGGATGATAGGTCATTAAATGTTTTGCGTCATTTTTCTTAATAGATGTGCCGATGATTTTCCATACTTCCATCCCATCTGTTCCTTTTACATCGCCACCGTTAAGCCAGATGATATTGCTCCTGCTCTTGTAACGTGTTGCCAAAAATTTCGCATAAGCTTCAGCCTGCTGCACATTTACTTTTCCTCCTTTTACATTGCTGCCCCATACCGGCACCATGGCCATGTAGATACCTCGTTTGGCTGCTTCGTTCACAATAAAATCAACATGGTCCCAGTAATCGTATGCAGTTTCATTTTTATAATCGCTACCAGGCGTAACATTCGGTTGTGATACATCTTCGTTGATCAATGCGCTATCGCCATACACATTTTTTGTATTGTTCATATCGTGCAGCACCATTACCTGCACCACGTTGAAACCCTGCTGTTTTCTTGTTTCGAGATAATGCACCGCATCTTCCCTGTTGCATTTTACAAACAACAACCAACCCGTATCGCCCAGCCAGAAGAATGGTTTGCCATCTCCAGTTTGAAAGAATCTTCCGTTGGATGACACTTTCAGCCGGGGCAGATTTGTCTGCGCCTGCACTAACGAAAACATCATCATCAGTACTATGGTAAATATCTTTTTCATCTTTTTGCTGTTGCCGGCGTTTTCTCCAGTCTCTTTGTTTCCCTGTTATAAATAATGCTGGTCTTACCGTTGCTCAGTATATATTCATCGCTATTTTTCGAAGTGACGGGTTTCATTGTCGCTGCAGCCTTCAACAGGTCTTTATCTATACTATCCGGCAATACCGGCAAACTGCCTCCCGCCATAAACGCTGCCATACCGAACTCCGGGTAGCTGTCGCCTGAATAGATAACTGCTTTTGAAGGGTACTTATCTCTGTACTCTTTCACGGCGCGGTATACCTGTTCAAAACTTGTTTTCTTTGGCTTTAGCAATCTCGCATGCTGGCGGGGAGCCAGGTTTTGTCCTCCTTTTGGTTCATAGGCGGTCCCATCAGCCTGGTAATGCCAGTAACGAATATCGATCAAATCAACTATAACCGCATAGGCCGGATCACTTAATATAGCATCCTGAACATCTTTAGTAGTGCTCAACCCTATGATCTGTTTTTTGCCTGTTTCCTTTTCCCAGTCTTTAATTACATCCAGCCAGAATTTTACAAAATGAACCGGGCCGGTGAATTCTTCTCCTATCAGTTGTATGACGCCATTGTTGTCTTTGAAGTTATTTAAGCACTGCCGGATATACTTTCGATGCAGTTCCTTCCTGAAAGGATTTGAAATATCATAAAACTGTTCTGCATAGAATATACGTTTGTCCCCGGCGTAATTTACAGGCTCCACAAAACCTGTATTATTGATATTGTTAGCTGTGCGCCAGGGAAAATCGGCATAATGCGCCCCGGCTTCTATAATATTATGCTGGAAATAATTCTGGTGAACAAGCAATAAACCTTTCTGATCTGCCAGGTCAGCAAATTGTTTCAAGCGACTCCAGTAAAAAGCATTGTATTTGGTCAGGTCATACTTGCTTAAACCGTCCCAGGCTGTTTCTTTGCCGCTCCTGGCAAAAGGCAATTCATAAAATGGCGGCCAAACTTCTCCATCCATTCTTCTTATACGTTCATGATCATCGCGTCTTCTATCGTACCACAAACCATAATTATGTTCTATTGCAGCAGTATTGGTAGCTTTCATTTCATCGGTCACTTCATCCAGGTTATCTGTCAGGCCCCGGCCATCCCTTCCCGGGACAAAACGGGTGATATGCGGTTTTGCATTTTGCAGATCTTTTCCCTGTGTGCCACCGCTCCACCACTGCACACCCTGTCGTTTACCAATTATCAACTGATCAGCTCTAACGAGTAAACCGTTTTTTATTTGCATTGACGGAGCTAAAGCTACCCCGATTATTTTTTTAATTCCAACCTGGTCTATCGTTTTTATACCTTCTGCATTTACTGAAACCGGGTTTCGCCTGGATGACTGGTCGATCCATTCCTTTAATTGCATGCGTGGCATAGCAGCCTGCTTTGTCAATTCATTGGCTGTTTCTGCAGAAGGACTGCTGGATGCTTCAGTGGGGATATATAATATCTGCGAAAGATGATCAACATTTTTATTCAGCCGCTCTGCTAATTGCGCATAATAAAGGCTTCGGGGGCTGATCGTATTGTTGGATTCACCCCAGTAGCCGTCACCGGCAAACTGGCTCCAGTTACCAAATGCCCAGTTTTGTGCTGTAGGCGGTTTATAACAATCGATCCTCGCTGCTGTACAATTCCAGAACACGCTGTTTGCAGCAGCCCAACCTGCGCCGTTTGCATCCTGTCCCCGGTTACTAAACCGCAACGCATTGCCATCCACATTCACCACGTCAAATAAAACACCAGAAGCCCAGCTGTCAATGGTCCCGCTGAAACTGTATGGCAAAACAGATTCACATTGCACGAATGCATTGGGACCCGGAGCGCAATAACCTGTTGCAAAATCATGGTACCCATTTTCAGCATAACAACGCTGAAATAATGTTTGCTGCCCGGTAGTTAAAAATGTATAGCGTCTTTGTCCGCCGATCTCTGAAACAGGGTGAAGGGATTTACAATCTTCAACCGTTATACGCTTGGAGGTTTCCAGTACACTTACCGCCGAACCGGCAAAGTTTTCAAAAATTACCTGGCGCACCCATGCATCTTCTGCATGCTCAATATTAATGGCATTCCAGCGATGGTCCTCATCTTTCAGGTTGCTTTTATTATAAGCAGAAACACAACGCAGGTTTTCAATGCCTGCATTATTAATTCTTCCATTCCCCTGGTAAAAATAAACCGAGCCGCCACCATAAGCTGAATCAATAGCAGTGGTAAGCGGGGCATCAATAGTAATGATGGTGCCTTCTATTTTTGTAATGGTCCTGTCGAAGAACAGGTCACGGTCACCGGGTTTCCAGCCTAAGGCGCTGATACCTCCGCCAAATATTTCAGTACCCAGCGCTGCAATCCACTCCTTAGTTGAAGGCCGGCGGATAATAATTTTATTTGAATACTGTTTGATTAAAATGGAACTGTCAACATGAAAACTGGTTGCATTAACGGGCACATACCTATCAGTAATTTTTAACCCGGCCAGGTCTTTGGGTATATCATTCTTACCAAGAATTTTTATCAACGTTTGCCTTCCTGTTCCAGTCCCCGTAATTGTTGTACCGTTTGTACCCATGCCGCTTCCACGAAGCACCACCCCGCTTGCCGTTATACGTAACTGCCCGGCTACTTCGTAAATTCCTTTCTGTAATAAAACCGCTCCGCGAAAACCTTTTGCATCAACCGGTAAGCCCGCCACGTAATCCAGGGCGGATTGAATACGTAGTGTAGCATCGCCTTTTGTAACAGGAACAACAATTTTGACAGGAACATCAGGTATCGGCTTTTCAGAAGCCATATACCCGCAATAAGAAAAATCCGGGATGCGGTTACCCAGTGAATCTGCTGAATAATTCAATCTCCCTTTTACAAAAGAAATAGGTGGCGCAGGTTTTACTTCTTTTTGTGCAAGTACCTGATTGGAGACAGCAACAATACCTATACATACCAATGTGGCATGAATCGCACACTTATTAAAAAAACCCTTTGTTGTTGCTGACCCGTTCAAAACTGCTGGTTTTAATGCCTGCTAATATCATTATAAATCTACTGTTTATTTAAAAACCTTTTGCGGCTGCAGGCCTTACATTCTGCAGAGGCACCACACTGTTCAGGTATTCTTCAATATTAGTATAGCCACTTTTGCTTTTGGCCGCCTGTGCAGCATCTGCTGCATTAGCCGGATTTAATCCATTCTTTTTTTCCCAGTCATCCGGCATGCCATCACTATCGCTGTCTTTATAGGGTGTGCCTTTGTATTCAGGATAACCACCCACCTGGCTTACATCAGTAATAATTCCCTGCTTATAGCTATCCAATGGTGCACGACGATGCTTGAATTGTGTTGTTGGTGGCACTATATCCGGCGATACAACTATTTTTCCTGTACGAACCTGCTCTGTAATTCTTTTATCGACAGCATCACGTTTTGGTAATGTAGCTCCTGCATTTTCGAGTACATAATCCTTTGCCAGCTCTGCGGGCATAATACTCAGCGCCGGCATCGGCAATGGTTTGTTCCATTTTATATTGTCGGTATGTTTTCCTGCATTCGGCATTTCTTCGACCTGTACGCCGCCATTCCAGTTATCCTTTGTCACTTCCGGGAAACCTTCCATGATATTTCCATTTACATAAGCCCGTCCGTACGTGTGGTTTTTTATTTTGCTTCTGCCGCTTTCAGGTTTTAAGATACGATGGCCAACATTATTATTCTTCGGAGTAGCGGGACCGGGTTTGAAATAATTGTTGATGATATTATATTGTGCCCGGTAGTCTCCGCCGTCAATAGAACGATGAACCCAGTTGAACACTACATTATTTACAAAATTGAAAACGCCATGCCAGCCGATTGAAGGATTACGACCCGTATTATTAGCCCAGAGATTCCGCATGAATGAACAGTTTTCGCCGCCTAATGTGCTGCCAAATGAATGGTTCCAGGTATCCAATGCTTCAGCAAAAATTGAATTCTGAATGGTAATATTAACGGTGCCCAATTTTTCTTCCTGTGGTTTACCGGTACTATCATTATACATGTGGCGATACATACTCATGTTTTCGTCCAATCCCCAGCTCGCACTTACATGATCGATCATAATATTACCAACAGGGTTACCACCGATCGCATCATCTCTTCTTCCCACCCATGTTTCGCCACGACGAAAACGCATAAACCGGATAATGACATCATGTGTATTAATCCATACGCTTTCACCAGCTACACATACGCCATCACCAGGGGCTGTTTGCCCTGCAATAGTTATATAGGGTGCCCGGATTATCAATGGAGATTTTAACCGGATGATGCCGGCAACATTGAATACAATAGTTCTTGCTCCACCCTGCTCACATGCCCAGCGAAAGCTGCCGGGACCATCATCGTTCAGATTAGTGACAACCAGTATTTTTCCGCCACGGCCACCAAAGCTGAATTTACCACCACCTTCTGCACCAGGAAATGCCGGTATTTCTGCCTGCGGCAAATCTGTCGGACGATTTGCAAAATCAATAAAAGGTTTTCCTCTTTTTGCTTCTTCCTGTATGATCGGATAGGCGATATTCCATGCAGAATCCGAATGTCTTCGTGCGGCCTTTAATAATGAATCAGAAGACCGCTGCACGTCGTCCGGAATATCGGGATATTGAGCATTGGCTGATACTGCAAATGTCAGAAATAAAAACCCGGGTAATAATTTTTTCAATTGCTTATTCATTTTTACACTGATTGAATTTTATTAGACGGTTTAACCGGAAATAAACTGCGGCTAATTCAAAATTTTTTCTTTCAAACCCTGTTTACTTTATCCGTATAAAAAAGAGAAAGCACTACACTTTCTCTTCTTTAAAATATTATTGAGAAAGTTTATTTCTGCACCTTAACGTCCACTTCAATTTGCGTTTCTTTATTTGGTGAATCACCATTTACAAAACGGATAAGTATTGCCCCGAACTTGCCCGCTGCAGTTTTAAATCCAATAACATTGCTGCCGGCGGCCGTACTCACTGTAGTCACCTTGGAAGAAGTACCAGAGTTCATGTTTCCGCCAATTAAAGTTTGGAGTGCACCTCCCGAAGTTAAACCACTGACAAAATTTACTGATGCAGGCATCTTCTTCAACAAAGTCACATTTTTTGTCCATGTACTGATATCATAATAGCCCAGCTGTGGTTGTGCCGCACTCAGTGAATAAATAGTGTGCTTTAAATCATCAGAAGCACTTGCAGTTCCTCTTCCTGTAGTGTCCCAATAGTAACCAAAATCGATCTTGGCAGAATTGGCTCCACCATCAGTATAACTATAGGTTTTTCCTTCGGTACTTGAGTAGTACGTCTTATTTGTTTTATCGACAGTATCAGGTACCTGCTGTATTCTGTAACTCCAGAAATAAAAATCTGGTGTAATGGTAACAGTAAACATTTTTCCACCATCTCCCATAAAAATTCCCCTTGCATCTCTTGCTACCACCCTGTAGGTATAATCTCCGGCAGCGCTATCAACCCGGTATCCTTTTATTAAGGAAAAAGACCGGTTATTGGTATTATTTAATCTGAACGTATCTAGCCTTCCACCATTTTTCTGAATTTCGATATAGGACATATCAGTAGGAGAAGAAATCGTAAAATCGAAATAGATACTGTCTTTGGGATTTAGTGTTACATCGCCCACAACGAACTTGGCGCCACTGCTACGATATTCAACGGTGACATCAAAAGATCCCACGTCTTCAACTTTCTTTTCACAGGCTGAAAGGAATAAACCTAACACCAATGATCCTAAAATTATTTTTTTCATATACAAGTTCAATTTTATAATTATTGTAATGGGTCAAAAGTTCCATTTATCCAGCCTGCTGTTTGCTCAATAAAAAAGTTTTGGCTGAAAAAATTGGGCAATGCGTAGAAATAGTATTTCGCCGGTATGTTAATCGAATTTGAACCTTCGAGTGAAGCAATAGTGCCAGGCGTTGTATAAATAGATGTATAAACTGATTGGTTATTAAGGTTAGCTGTATCTCTCGGTCTTACACCAAAAGCATTAGGTGCATCAATGTATATTCTGCCAGCAACCGGGGGATTCGGAGGATTACCGGCTACGTAGGGTAGCTTAGCAGCCAGTTTGTACGATTGACGTGCAGAAATAAGACCATAGTTCCTGGTCCTTCTCAAATCCCAATAACGTTTTCCTTCGATGGCAAATTCGATCATACGTTCATTTAATATCAAACTTCTCATGGATGCTATGTCAACAGCAACATCTAAACCATAATCAAATGAGCCGGCTACTATTCCTGCCCTCTGGCGGATACGGCGTACATTATCTTTTGCTTCTGCCATCCTGTTTGTTTCATTGGCGCATTCCGCAAGGTTCAACACTACTTCTGCAAATCTCATCTCTATCCAATCCATACCGCTACCCCCACCCGAATTAGAATTATATACGGATTGAGCAGGAGTTAATGTGTTATTAGTAAATCGTTTGAAATAAAAGCCTGTTACGATTGTTCCAGCCGCTTCATCAGGAACTCCCGTATGTGACCATTGTTTGCGTGTAGCTTTCCCACTTAAAGGCCAGGGACCTCCATTATAAGCAATGGAAGCTTCAAAACGAGCATCTCTGTTTTGCCAGAACATAATAGGATCATATTTAACTACTGTATCAGCGGCTACTGAGTTTGTTACAGGCATGCCGTTGGATTTTAAATACGCCTGTACTAAGTTCCAGGTCGGTTGATTTGATCCACTGGGTCCATCTGTTTCAGAATCAGGCCTGGTAATAGCTTCGGTGTTGGTACCTACATCCCTTGCGGCACTGTATTTCCTTACCAACAGCACCTCAGCATTGTCCTCTGTTGTAAAAATATTTGCGTACGTTGGAAATAACGAATACCCGTCTCCAACGCATTGGTTATAAGCGTCAAGATTTGCCTGGTATGCATCTTCCCAACGTGATGCAATATTCGTAGGATTAAACTGCGGGCTTGCCCAATACATTAGCACTTTTCCTTTCATAGCTGACGAAGCAGCCCTGGTTATTCTTCCTTTATCAGCAGCGCCCCATGTAGCCGGAAGGTATGCTATAGCAGAGTCCAGGTCTTTTACAATTGCTGCAATACATTCGCTTGTTTTGGCACGGGGAACATTCAACTCTTCCTCGAGAGTCTGAGATTGTAATACCAATGGTACGCCGCCATATAAGCTAACTAACCTGAAGTAAACAAAGGCCCGCAAAAAGAAAAACTGGCCTTTCAGAACCATCCTCGTTGCTTCCGGCAAAGTACTGTTAGAATTAAGACCTTCAATCGCAATATTACAACGACGGATATCAAAATAGCGATTGGTGGTAATGCCATTCCCTGTTCCTATATCAGTAACAGAGTTTTCTACTAATGTACCATATAAGAATGCCGTGTTAGCATTGTTGAGCTCATCAGAAGTATTGTGAATACCACCGAGAGCTGGCCACTGGGGTATAATTAATCCATATGTTCTGTTTAGAAACAATCCTACTGCACCCTGATCGTTCCAAATTCTGGAATCAATTCCCTGCGGGTCTTCAATATCGAAAAATTCTGAATCTTTTTTACAGGCAGAAAAAACCATACATAGAGCCAGGGCTGCTATAACCATTTTTTTTCCTGTATTGCTTATATATCTCATAATATTTTTTTTAGAAATTTCTACTTATAAACTTACATTGATACCAAAAGAAATAGTCCTTAATGTTGGATAAAAACCAAAGTTAGATGTATAAGGATCTTTATATTTTAATGGGTTTGCTATATTCCAAAGGTTAGTACCAGTGATCATAAATCTTATATCAGGAATACCTATTTTGGCCGAAATGTCTTTAGGCAACTGGTAAGAAAGAACCATATTATTTATCCTGCTTTGTGTACCATTAACAGCCCAAAAAGTTGAATTGGCGGTTACAAGCGGAGCATCTGCCCTCGGGAATTTTCCATTAGGATTTTCAGGCGACCAATGATCTGCCCAGAATTTAGCTGCGTTCCGCACAGTAGTGGGAGCAAGTCTTGCGTCGGAATCATAGAAACGTTTACCACCTATTGAAAGGTTGATATTCATTGACAACCTGAAAGTCTTATAGCTGGCACCGATTGTAAATCCAGAGGCAACAACAGGTGTAGTCTTGTCGAACATCAAAGTAGCATCTCCTGCTTCAGTAATTTGGCCGTCGCCGTTTATGTCTTCAAAATCCATGAATCCAACTTGTGGTTTTACTCCACCTATCAGGTAATTCGGGTTCTTTGCAAGAATGGCATCAACCTCTGCCTGTGTTCTCAAAATTCCCTTTGCTTTGTAGCCAATGTTGTTGCTGTTGTACGTACGTGGGTCACGGCCGACCAGAATGCCTAATTGATCATTACCAAACTGACCCAAAAGACTTTCATTATAATATGATTGCGTTAACTGGCTATTTGTAAGTGCGAAGTTGACATCCACATTGAAGCCCCAATCTTTTCCAAATCTTGTACGATACCCGAGTCCAAACTCGGCACCCCAGCTTAATTGTTTATAGTAATTAACAACCGGTGGTGTAGTACCTACAGTTGGCGGGAAAACCTGGGCTGAATAAGTATCATATCCGTCGTAAGTATAACGCTGATAAAAATCTGCTGTTATAGTGAACTTGTTCTTTAAAATAGTGGCATCAAATCCCAGATTAAGGCTTCTTGCCTTTTCCCATGTAATTAAGGGGTTTGGATAAATACTTGGATCCAGTCCACTGGTGGCAGTATTACCAAACAGAATACCTGTTGTTTGCGAAAAACGTGACTCCCACAAACGGGCACCTAACCTGTCTTCCCCGACTAATCCATAAGTTGCTCTAAGTTTAAGGCTGTTTACAAAATTTATATTATTGAAGAAGTCCTCATCACTTATTTTCCAGCCTATGCCTATTGATGGGAAAAAGCCCCATCTCTCTTCAGGCAAAAAATTCACAGACGCATCAGCCCGGCCAATAAACTCGAAGAAATACTTTCCCTGAAAAGAATAGTTGGCACGGGTAATATAAGAACGTTTTGCAGTGATGAATGCCTGCGTTGGCCTTACCACTTCGTTTATACTGCCAATAGCAGTAGGATCATTACTGAATGCCCAAAACTCATCTACACCGGCAACTATTTGTGTAACTTTATTCAAAAGAACATTTCGACTTTCCGATTCGCTTTGATCAAAACCTGCCATTACATCAAACTCATGTTCACGAATTTTTCTTCCGTATGATAGTGTACCAAAAAATTGATAGTTATTTGAAATAGTGTTTCCTTCCTGTATCTGGTCATTGTTGGCAATTCTTACAGTAGGACTTGCTGGTGGTGGCACCAATTGATCGGAATACAATAAACTATTTTGACCTCTGCGCTGTAGATTTGCTACATTATAAGATGCAAAATATCCTTTGGCGATGGCATTCCTGTTGTTCTGGCCAAATTGTACTCTTGCAGTCAAGCCCTTTACAAATTTCGGCTTCCATTCTAAAGAGGCATTCACAGCAAGTCCTTGAGATCTGCTATCCCTGTAAGACCCGGACCTTTGCACTCCCAGGAAACTCCAGTTTTGATTTTGCGGAGATGAATTATTTGCACCCTGGAACCCAACCAATTTGTCGCCTAATATTACAGGCACCCATTTAGGGGTCAGGTATAATGGTCGTATCGTGGCGTCATCGTTGTCCGTCTGTGCACTTGAATGATTATTACTATATTCCTTATTGAAATCAGTGGCAAAAGTGACATCAGCAGTAAGGCCGTCAATAATTTTCGCATTCATGCCTGCACGAAGACTATATTTATTGACCTCAATTTTGCCATAATTACCTTTCTCGTTATAATAATTTCCTCCGGCAAAAAATGTAATCTTATCGGTACCGCCGGAAACGGTTACTGTGTGCCTTTGCACTTTACCATTCTTCCAGAAATAATCAAACCATGATTCGTCTTCGATTCCTTTTAATGAATCCAGATCAGCCTGGGAAAAACGTTGATTCAATGGGGCACCAGTTAACTCAAAGCCATTATTTAAAAATTTGGCATGTTCATAAGCTGTCAGTGTTTGAGGATCTACAGTTGGAGTAGATACCCCGTAATACCCGGAATAGGAAATTTTAGGTTTGCCTACTTTACCTCTTTTTGTAGTGATCAACACCACCCCTTTTGCACCGGCCGCGCCATAAATTGCTGCGGATGCATCCTTCAGAAATACAATATCTTCTATCTGGCTTGCATCCAGGTTTTCGAAGAAATCCGCATTTGACGATTGAGCCCATTGTGCAGGGTTGGAAATGATCCCATCAATAACAATTAAAGGCTGGCTGGTAACCCCACCAGCGTTACCTGGAAAACTAGCCGGAGCAGTAGTTGAATTACGAAGATTAAGTGTTGTAGTAGAGCCTGGTTTACCTGAGCTAAAGTTTACTGTCACTCCCGGTACCCTGTTGACCAAAGCCGAAGGCAAATTAGCAACATTTATATCTTCAATCTCTGATGCTTTTAAGGTAGAAACAGCGCCTTGTACATTCACTCTCTTTTTTGTACCGTACCCTACTACCACCACATCTTCCATTTTATTATCCAGTTTAAAAAGGGAGATAGACATAGCAGAACCTGATCCCACTTTTACTTCGTAAACGCCAAAGCCAACATATGAAAAGGTAAGCACCGATTCAGCTGATGGGACATTGATGGTAAAATCACCTGTCGCATTGGTAGTGGTTATATTTTGTGTATTCTTAACCTTTACCGTCACCCCTTCGAGAGGCGACTTTGTTTCCTCGTCAATTACTTTACCGGTAATTGTTTTTTCCTGCGCAAAAGCGGTGAGGGAACTGCCGGCAATCAATAGTAATAGCAGCAGCTTGGGTAGTCGCAGTCGATTCATATAGCATTTAGTTTTTATGATGTAGAGAAATTAAAGCAATCAGTTAGTTTACTGCATTGATCGTTTCTTTGCAGCTTCCCGTTCCTTTATTCTTTTCTGCCATTCTTCTCCTTCCTTTTTCATATCGTAGCCGGCAGCAGAAAGGTAATTATTGATCTTCCCTTTATATTTTCCAAAAACCTTGTGTTTATCATCAGATGAGCCTTCGTCCATCGCAAGTTCCCTTGCTTCCTTCAGCCAATTGTATATCTTATCTTTTTGTTCGGGGCTCAGGTTGGGCAGCATATCCAGGTATGCGCCGTAGGTAATGGGGAAAACCCTGTAGGTCATTCCATCTTTTACTTTTTCCAACTGGTCTTCCGTCAGGCTTTCCTTTAAATGAGCAATAAAGCCACTGTGAAGCTGCAATAGCTGTGAAGATTTTTTTTCCTCCAGTCTTTTTATTGATGCTGCTCTCTCCTCGCCGGATACTGATTGTGTACTTATTTCCGCCATGGCCGCCTTACTTTGTTCATGCACAGCATTAAGCCGGGCATACTGACCAACCAGTTCATTCAGCACTTTATCATACTTACCCGAGTCCGTCAAACCCAGTGTGCTCACGATCTTAGCCGCCCTTTCTGTGATAACTTTTTTGTATTCTGCTTCCTTTTGCATCGCATCAACCGGCTGCGCATATACCTGCAAACAAAAAATTGCAGCAGCGGTCAGCAGTAGTATTCTTAAAAAAGAGGATAAAGTAAAAAAGAAGGATGGAAAAGAAATGCTTGTTTCGGCTATAAAAGCCTTTTTGTACGAAATATCATTATTGGCAAGCAGAACCTGTTTCATCCGGAAAGTTTTTATCGTTAGGAAAAATGAATGATCGTCCAACTAATACCATTTTCATTCATCCACCTAAAGGTACATGGACACTAAACCCTTAAAAATGTAAGGTTTCGCTATAAAGATGGAAGATTTTACTATTTAATTCAGGAAATAGCTTCCGGGAACGATTGCGTAAATCCCGGCCTCAGTCGCTCGTTTTCAGGGATAAAAAGACGGGCAACAATCCTGTACTGTCTGCCCTTAATGTAATATTTCCCTTTTTTCCACTGGATTGAATAATGACCAATGCCATTCCTTTCCAGCATTTCCTATTATGACTCTTTAAAGAGAGGGTGTCTGCCTGGTAACCGTTGTCAGTTCCGGCGATAATGCCTGCTCCTGAAACAGAGAATTTGATAAGATTGTCCGCATCCGGAACCAGGTTGCCATTTTTATCCAAAACTCTTACAGCGACGAACGAAAGATCTTTTCCATCTGCTTTTATTGCTTTTCTGTCTGCAACTAATTCGATCTTTGCAGGTTTGCCGGCAGTTTTGATCTGCCTGGTCAAAACGATTTTCCCATTTTTACGGGAAACAGCTTTTAATACACCTGGCTCAAATGGTACACGCCACACTACATGCAGTTCGTCATTCTCTTTCTTTCTGATACCTAATGATCTTCCGTTTAAAAATAATTCCACCTCATCCGCATTATTATAATAAGCCCATACATCTACGACCTGCCCCACCTGCCAGTTCCAATGAGGGAAAATATGCAGGACAGGTTTAGTTATCCATTTACTTTGATACATATAATACACATCTTTGGGAAAACCCGCCAGGTCAATGATGCCATAATACGAACTGCGGGCAGGCCAGGGATAAGGTACAGGCTCACCGAGGAAATCAAAACCGCTCCATACAAAACATCCGGCAATGAAATCATGTTTGTTGACTGCCTGTAATGCTTGTTCATGCGTAGCTCCCCAATAAGCATATGCATGGTCGTAAGCGGAAACCGTCATATCCGGGTTGCCCTTTACAAAGGGCTGCTTTGAGTCAGGCGGCCAGATGCGCATACTGTCAGAAGGCTGGTCATACACTCCACGGGTAGCCAATGCTGAAACGGTTTCGCTGGCCAGTATCTTTTGCCCGGGAAAACGGGATGGCAGGTCTTTATAATCATAGAGTTTATAGTTAAACCCCAGTACATCCAATACTCCCGATCGGTAAATAAAATTTTTATCCGGAAAATTTTCTGTCAGCGCATTGGTCACAGGTCTTGTCGTATCCAAAGCTTTTACTATCGCCGTTAACTCTTTTGTAAGAGCAATGCCTGTACTGTCAAACTGTTCCCTGATCTCGTTACCAATACTCCACATAAATACAGAGGGATGGTTCCTGTCACGCAATACCATCGCTTCAATATCCCTTTTATACCATTCTTTGAAGTCGAGGTGGTAATCATACCTGTTCTTTCGCTTCTGCCACATATCAAATGCTTCATCCATGACCAGGAAACCCATTTCGTCACAGAGATCAAGAAACTCAGCAGCGGGAGGATTATGTGCCGTTCGGATGGCATTGCACCCCATTTCTTTTAATATTTTCAATTGTCTTTTTGCTGCGGCTTTATTAAAAGCTGCCCCCAATGCACCTAAGTCATGGTGCATGCAAACGCCTTTTATTTTTAGTGGCTTGCCGTTGATAAAAAAACCTTTTTGAGCATCGAAGTTGAAAAAACGAATTCCGAAGCTGGTGGTAACATTATCCAGCAGTTCATTCCTGGTGCTTAATAGCTCAAGTTTTAATTTGTATAAATAGGGGCTTGTTGTACTCCATAAAACCGGGTGAGGGATTTTAATACTATAGTTTATCCCTCCGATCTCATTCACACTGCCAGCATTATATGTTTGAGCAAAGATCGTTTTACCCTCTGCAGACAAAACTGAAACCCTGGCTTTATGCGCTAAGTAATGAGCTGAAACGGTTTCAATAACCCCGGAAACGTTAACAATAGCGGAGTCTTTACTTATAAAAGGAGTAGTAATAAATAATGATCCGTCATTAATATGATTTGCACCGGTGGCGATCAGCTTCACATTCCGATAGATTCCCGAGCCACTATACCATCGTGAATTGGGCTGCTGGCTATTATCCACTTTTACAACAATAATATTCTTCACCGGAGCCTGTTTTATATACTCAGTAATATCATACTGAAATGAAATATACCCGTTAGGTCGTTTACCGAGGTAATGCCCGTTTATCCATACTTCACTGTTACGATATACACCGTCAAATTCGATGCTTATATTTTTATTCTCCGATGATGCGGGCACTACAAATGTCTTGCGGTACCAACCGATCCCTCCCGGTAAGGCACCACCCTGGTTAGTGGCTGGATATTCTTTTGAAAAATCACTTTCAATACTCCAATCATGCGGAAGATTCAGTGCCCGCCACTTTGCATCATCATAATCAGCCTTAATCGCAGTACTGTCATTGCCCAAAAAGAATTTCCAGTTCTTATTGAAATCAATAACACTCCTCGGGGAGGATTGCGCATACGAAAGTTGTACAACTGCCAGCAAAAAAAGCGAGATAAAGTATTTGAGCTGTTTCAAATTATAAAAGAGTTTCATTTCAACTTTACAATATACTGGTAATTCCCCGACCCGGTCTTTACCGGTTTCTTACCGCCAGGTAAATAAATTTCTGCTGTTGTATTCGCCGGTATGGTCACATTCAGCACAAATGAGTCATTCGTTTTCGTCCAGCCTGTTTGTATTTTACCATAGGGAGAATGGTAACCGGCGTTTGCATAAGTGATATCCCCAACCAGTTGCGGCCTGATCTCAATTTTTTTATAGGCCACTCCATCTTTCGCTTGTTTGATACCACAAAGCCCGGCATAGAACCATTCCATCAGGTGACCAAGCATAAAATGATTATTGGAAACAATCGTTAAACCCTGCCAGCTCTCTGTTAATGCGGTAGCCCCGTTTTTTAACTGGTACCCATAGCCAGGAACATCATCGCGGTTGTTCATATCAAATATCACATCGCTGCGGCCGGCATCTTCCAGTGCCCGCAACACATAACGGTAACCAATATCACCTGCCGTCAATGCATTGTTCCGGCCGCGGATATCTTTTATCAATGCGTTTGTCACTGCAGTTCTGTATTGTGGCTCCACCAAACCCATGAACAGCGCCATAGCATTGGCTGCCTGGCTGGCAGAATCATACTGCAATTTTTGTTGATCAAAAAAATGCTGGTTGAATGATCTTTTAACATCAGCAGCCTGTTGCGTAAATATGCTTACATCACCAGGCTTGTTCAGCAATTTTGCTACCTGCATCATGATCGTAAGGTCATAATAATAAGTGGCGGTGCCGGTAATGCCCATCTTCGTCATTTGGGAAACACCGGGACGTGTAGGCCCGATATCATACCAGTCGCCCAGCCCATGTGATAAAATATTATCCTTCGCTCTATTCTTTAAATACATGATATAGCCCTTCATCATGCTATACGATTCCATCAGTGTTTGTTTATCACCATACCATTGATAATTATACCAGGGCAAAATGATAGCAGCACTTCCCCATTCCGGCGATTCATCAAAGGGTGCGGTGAAGCTGGTGAACTCCGGTGCTATCTCCGGTATCTTACCATCAGGATATTGTGCATGCATCATGTCAATGATCATCTTCCTGTTGAGGAGTGCAATATCATAACCATAATGAACAGAACTACCCATCAGGTATAATTGTTCCAGCCAGCCCAATTTTTCACGATGCGGACAATCTGTGAACAAACTAACCGTATTACTTTTAATGGCCCAGTCGATCAGCCTGTTGGTTTTATTGAACAGCTCATTCGAGCAATTGAAGGAACCCATGGTCTGTGCCGCATTACGTATATGCAAACCTTCAATATTCAGCACTTCAGGCTTTTTTTGCAGGCTGTCCTTGGGGATACAGTTCACCTGCAGATAGCGAAACCCATAATAAGTAAACTGTGGTTGCCATGTTTCATTTCCCTCTCCTTTTAATATATAAGTAAAATAAGAAGGACTGCCCGTAGCTCTTTGATTAGCGCTGCCATCATCATTAATTAATTCTGCAGGGAATATCCTGACAGTATCCCCTTTGCTTCCTTTCACAGTGACAGAAGGAATACCGGAAAAATTCTGACCGAGGTCATAAACCCATGACCCGGAAGATAGTTGTGATTTTTTTGCGACACTGAACTTCTCCATCACTTTGACCGGGTCGGCCATCTGGGAGTTGAGAATGGCAGGGCCGTCGGTAATAATAACGTTCCTCCATTTACTATCATCAAAAGATGAGGTATTCCATCCTGACTGTTCCAGGTTAGCGTCATAATCTTCCCCCCCGAATATGCTGGAATAGATAATGGGTGACGATACGGTCTTCCAGCTTTCATCGCTGATAATACTTTCCGTGGTACCATCCGTATATTCAATGATCGTACGCAATATCATTTTGGGCATTCCGTAAGCTCCTGTCATCTTTCGATAGCGCTGGCCGGGTATATAATAAAACCCGTTGCCGAGCATTACGCCAATGGTATTGTTGCCCTGTTTCAATTTATCCGTTATATCAAATGTTATATATAATGCATGCTTGCTGTAGTTCGTCCACCCGGGATCGAGGAAATGATCACCAACTTTATTACCATTTATACTCAGCTCAAATTGTCCCAAGCCACAGACAAAGGCTGTAGCATTTTTGATCTCCTTACGAACCGAAAAATTCTTTCGCAACATTGGCAACAGATTTCTTCTTGTCCCCCATGCTCTTTTCCCGTTCAGGTGCATGTGGGGAACAATGATCATTGTATCATTAATTTCTTCATACCCGATCCACTTGGCCCCGCTCCAGTCCTTCATGGCCAGCAGCCCCATCTGCCAGGATGCATCATCGCTCCAGGATGAAATATTTCCTTTATTATCCCATACCATCACTTTCCAGAAATATTTTTTGGCAGGCAAAAGAACTTTACCATTATAAGTAACTTGTATTGACGCACCCGATAGGATCTTTTTTGAATCCCATATATTGCCGGTATTCTTTTTTAATAAAGCAGGATCATCAGCTACCAATACACGATAAGCCATTTGCATTATATTTTGCTGCATTGATCGTAGCTCCCAGCTGAATTTTGGTTTTGCAATATCTACACCAATTGGATCTTGTTTATACTCGCAGCGGAGATTTGCTACTGTCAGTTTTTGTGCATAAATAGACAAGGCAAGCACAGTTAAACATAAATAACTAAGCAATCGTTTCATTAATACTTCTATTTAATATCACGGTCAAAACCATTACTGAATATCTATTCCGGAAACAGCCAGACCCGCTGCATCAGCAGTTATCAATTTGACTATATAATTCCCTGCATTGATCATATTACCTGTGTTAACCGTAAACTGGTTCCATTTACCGGATCGTGTAAATGTAAACCCAACCGGCAGATCCAGCATCATGCTGTTCCCTGCTCCGATCAGCTGCAGCTTTCCTTTCAGTTCATTTTCCATCGGCCAGTAATATTTTACTGTAATAGAATAAATATCTGCCACCCCGGTTTGAACAGGATACTCAATGCTCACGGTATTATTTTCTTTAACAGATGCGCAATCGCGGCCATTGACCATTTCCTTACTAACTCCCTCACTTATTTTTACCACATTGTTTTTATACTGTGTCACAGGTTTCAGATCGTAAGCCGGCTGCATATTGCTGAAGGGCTGAGTGATCACTATGCAACCCGGATGAAGGTCCAGTTGCACATTTTCATTCTTATCATACAGTTTCCGATACACGGTATAATAAGTGCCCCCGTTCTCATCTGTAACGATCTCTGTTCCGGTATTTTCAAATTTGCTGACAGATTGTGGCGTTTCAGCAGATTTTAAACAAGCCACAAAAACATTCGTGGCCTCTTTTGCCATAAAACTGATTCTCCGGGCATCTCTTTTATTTCTGAAACGGATCCAGTCCGCCCCATACAAGTTTGAGGGAAGTGAGTAAAACAGTATCTCTTCTTCCATGTATTGTTTATCCCCTATATCAAGCCAGGATCTGAATTCATATTCATAAACAGGTCTGCCGGTATTTGTTACGCGGGATTCATTAATATCTTTTTTTAACGTAGCAATAGCTATAGCGGATATTACGGCCTGCCCGGCTTTGGTTTCAGGAAACGCAATGACCATTTTGCCCCCGGTAATATTTACTTTGACAGTTTTCTTTATTGCCTTGTTTGTTCCTGCTTCCCGCCATATATCAAGGTCGTTTAAAACGATCTTGTTGTTTATCGCTACATCAAACAGGCGCATACCGTTGCAATCCATTCCACCGCCAATACCCAGCCAGGGTTCAATAAAATACAATTCCACCATATACGCTCCGTCTGGTAGCAGGAATTCATACTGTAGTTTATTTTTTCCGTAGCGGAAAGACTGAAACAACTTTCCATCTTTTGTATTCCTTATGGGGGAAAAAGTTCGCCGCTGACTGGCGAAATGAGCAGGCATTCCCGGAAATTCGTTTGTCCATGATGAGGAACCGTGAATAGTGAGTGGTGAGTGGTGAGTGGTAAGTCGCCGATTATCTGAACCTTCACTATTGTCTTGAAGAACCCGGTCTGCTGACCAAAGATTTCCATTTATATCCTTGTAATCCGGGCCACCACAATTGATACGGTAAATATATTTGTAGCCGCTTTGTGGTTTTGTTATGCCGGTATTTTTTGAATATAGCCGGTTGAATTGAGGCGATTGCGGTAAATGGTTCAGGATAATTGTATCACGGGCGACTGCTTTCCTGTTTACATAGCCCACTGCATACAATACATTATACTGAATGTTTACATTGTCCCAATGAAAATGAGTACCGGTTCCATTTCTTTTTTGCCTGCCTAGCGGAGAGGCATTTACATCATTGAATAATTCCACTTCATCACAATTGGAATAGACATAGATACTGTCTTTAATGCCGGGTTTCATCCAGCGGTTGGGCCAGGTATGTGAAACAATGTATACCATCGGCTCTTTTTCTTTCGGGGCGTAATTGCTCCGGAACATATAGAACACATCCAATGGTTCTTCCCATGGTGTCAACAAACCTTTATAATTCACCGGGCCTATCCTGTCTAATTCTCTCAGCCCTTCACCACCCTGTACACGACCAGGGTTATCATGTGAAGTCAATAACCAGAAGAATTGCCCGGCGCTGCTGTCTTTGACAGATTCCGCCAATCTTATCTTTTGTTCCATCAATTGTGTCATCCGGTCTTCACTTAAAATTCCATTCTGAACAAAACCACCTTCCGTATGCAGGTCAAGCGTACGCCATGCACCATACTCACCGATCAATACCTGTTTCTTTACATCATCCGCATAAGTATCAGGATTGCCCCCATAGGTACCTGTCCAGTTTTGCGGCACATCCCAGTCGGTGCCTTCGCCTCCATTGCAGGTAGTTACTAAACGTTGTGATGATGCCGTGGGATCGAGTGAACGGATAAGTGCGGTACACTCTTCAGCAAACTCTTTGGGTAGCTTGCTTTCATTTTGCAGGCCCCATAAAATAACGGAAGGATCGTTACGTCTTTCTATCACCCATTCCTTCAATAATCGTTTGAAATTATCCCTGAATTCTTTGGTATCGTACCACACATGCGCTGATAATTGTGTCCACCAGAGAATGCCTTTCTCATTACATAATTTTCCGTACAATAAATTATGCGGCTGGTGCCCGTCACGGAATGCATTAAAGCCTGCCATCCTCAGCCAGTTCATTCTTGAAACTATTTGTTCTTTGCTGAAAGCATGACTTCCTCCAATCAAATGTTCATACTCCGCTACGCCATTGATAAAAACAGGTTTGCCATTTACAAAAAATTGGTTAGTTGGGTTCTTCCAGTTAATGGTCCTGAAGCCAAAATCGGTTTCTGTTTTGTCAACAATGCGATTGCCTTCCTTAATAAAAGAAATTATTTTATACAGGTAAGGGTTCCCTGTTGACCATAACTCCGGTTTATTAACCTGTATATTCTTTTGCAAAAAGGTAAGGGAATCGCCTGGCCCCAGGGATTGAAAAGAAGATGCTTCCGCCACTATCCTGCCTTTGATATCCACCAGTTGATTGACAATGATAATATTCCTGTTTTTCCTTGAATAATTTTTGATCGTGTTATTTACAGACAAAGCCGCATGCTCATCCTTTATATCGGCCCATGCATGCACTCCGAAAGGTTCAATCCGTATATCATTTGTAATGATCAAATGCACGGGACGAAATATCCCCATGGGTTGCGAGCCTTCAGAGAAACCACGTTCTTCCGAGCAGCCCCCACAAACCCAGGGAAGGTCTTTGATATTGGGAGGATGATCTGCTTCTACAGCCAGTACATTCGGCTTGCCTGTTACTATATAGTCTGTTATATCAATGGTAAAAGAGGTACGGCCTCCCGCATGTTCCCCTGCTTTTTTATAATTGAGATGAACAGTCGCATAAGATCCCACTCCTTCAAAAAACAAAAAATATCTTTTATCCGGCGGTTTGGAAGGAATAGAAAAAGTCCTTGCATACTTTGCTTCGCCATGTTTATTACCGTGTACCAACCTGCGATAGCCATGATAGTCATCCCAATTATGTGGCAGATTTACATGGGTCCATGTTCTGAAGCTTGTGTCTGTTTCAAAATGATCTGAGTAAATATCTTTTGCAACAGTCCGCCAGTTCTCATTAAGAGAAATATCCTGCCGGATGCTTTGTCCTGATAATTGGGGCAGCCAATACCCAATGGCCAAAAGAATCGCCAATGATTTCATGCAAAAAGCCGGAAAGACCCTTTGCGTGTTTGCGTCATTGCGTGAAAAAAAAACTGTCTTATAATTTATTAAGCTTCGTATCAAACCTGTAAACTGCGTTTTTAACAGTAACCATATTTATTACTTTGTCCTTATAACGCAGGGTCAATGGCTGGCCCGCGTTTGATCTCAACTGCAACTGCTGCAATTCTCCGTTGTTCCATTTTATATCCAGCACAAAACCACCCCTTGCACAAATGCCTTTTACTTCGCCATTGGGCAATGCCGATGGCAATGCAGGTAAAATATCAATATACTTTGTATGGCTTTGCAGCAACATCTCACCGATACCTGCAGCGCCACCAAAATTCCCATCGATCTGAAAGGGAGGATGTGCATCAAATAAGTTCGGGTAACTGCCGGCACCACCTGCGACTGGGCTCATCAGCATCTGTATCATCTTAAATGCGTGATCGCCGTCTTTGAACCTTGCCCAGAAATTTATTTTCCAGCCAAGGCTCCATCCTGTTGCGGCATCACCACGATATAATAAAGATTGTCTTGCTGCCTTCATCAATTCAGGAGTTTCATCCCAGTTAATTTCATTGCCGGGATATTGTCCCCATAAATGCGAAACGTGGCGGTGTTTGTTTGTCGTATCATCCATATCCTGCATCCATTCCTGCAACTGACGGTATTTACCAACCTGGTTTGGTGCGACCTGCTTATACTTTTGCTGAAGTTCGGCACGCAGTGGATGGTCTATCTTTAATATTTCACTTGCCGCTATTACATTTTTGAACAAGTCTCTTATTATCTGGTGATCCATTGTTGGCCCTTCAACCAGTCCACCCTGCTCAGGCGAATTAGAGGGTGTGCTGATTAGCCACCCGGTTGCCGGGTCTTTTACTAAAAATGATTTAAAGAATAATGCTGCTTCCTTCATGACCGGGTAAGCTTTGTTCTTTAAAAACACTTTATCCTGGGTATAGAGATAATGCTCCCACAAATGATGACAAAGCCATGCCCCGCCTGTCACCCATATACCATGATTGGCAGCATTTATCGGCGCTGTTCCCCGCCACAGATCTGTGTTGTGATGCAATACCCAACCTGGTGCATTGTAATGGTCCCTGGCAGTTTTCTTTCCCGTTACTGATAACTCGCCGATCATCCTGAACAATGGCTCATGAACAGGTGAAAGATTCAGCAACTCAGCAGGCCAGTAATTCATTTCTGCATTGATATTGGTTGTGTACTTGCTGCCCCATGGCGGTGTCAGCAGATCATTCCATATTCCCTGCAGGTTTGCAGGCTTCGTACCAGGTCGGGAAGATGATATCAGTAAATATCTTCCATATTGCAAATACAATGCAACAAAAGAAGGGTCATGGGATAAAGCGAATTTATTGATACGGTCATCTGTAGGTAATGTTTCGTTATCCCCTTTGCCTAAATTAATTGAAAAAGTATTGAAGTATTGCCGGTACTCTTTAATATGTGCGTCTCTTATTTGTGAATATGTTTTGCCTTTAATGCCATCCAACGCTTTTATACACGGGGTTTTGGCATCGGCTGAAATATCATTATAACTTTTATAATTTGTTCCGGCAGTCAGATACACTGTGGCTTCATCAACGCCACTGACCACGATTTTGTTATCTGCGATATTCAACCTTCCCCTTTTTGTTATCACCCGCAAATAACATTCTCCATGCAAAGCACCATTCCTGACCTTTACAGACAAAGCGATCGCATTATTATCAATTTTTCTTACTATGAAATTTTTGTGGGGGCTGCTCAACGATATTTCGAAATTGATACTGGCTTTTTGAGATGCTGTTACATTTACCGCCAACAACTGGTTTGGCTGGCTGACAAAATATTCTCTCTTGAAATCAATCCCATTCACCGAATAAGAAGTTGCAGCTACTGCATTGGCAATATCCAGTTCTCTTTTGTAGTTCGTTGTCCCTTCTGTGTTTTTAAATTTTAAAAAAAGGTCACCGAAAGGCTGGTAACTGGCCTGGTAAGTACCGACAGCCGGCGGTTCATCGTTTTGTATAAAATATTTCCATTGCCCGTTCAATGAAAGCTTCGATGCTTCATTGCCCTGTGGGTAAATGCCGATATGGCGTGAAGTATCTTTATAACCGGTGATTCCGCCTTTGTCAAAATAGTTCAATACCTGTACCGCAATACTATTTTTACCGGCATGCAAAATTTCTTTGAGTATAACATACTTTCTAGCCTCATTATTTTCCTGCGTGCCCACCAGTTTACCATTCACATAGGTCAGGTCATGATCACGGATGCGGTTTAGGTCAAGTACTATGTCTTTTCCCAGCCATGATGCGGGTAGTTCAAAACTTGTCCGTAGCCATACAGCACCATCAAGCCCTTCAAAACCCACAACTTCCCATCCATCGTATGAAGGCACGGTCATCATCTTCCATTTATTGTCATCAAAATTTTCTGTTGCCGGATCTCCACCCAGTCCTTTCAGTGACAACATTGCTTTTACCCATTCAGCTTTCTTTCCTTCATTACTCTTTAATCCCATGAATTCCTTTTCTGCCAGGGCTTCTGCCTCTTTTTGCTTGCCTGCAAATAATAACTGCCGGATTGTGTCTAAATACTTATACGCACCGGGACGGCTATAGCTCCGTGGCTCACCTGTCCATAATGTTTCTTCGTTAAATTGTATCCGGTCCTGCTCAATGCCACCAAAGATCATGGCACCGATACGGCCATTACCAACAGGCAATGCCTCGGTCCATTTAACCGCAGGTTTGTTATACCATAGTTTTAATGATTGCTCCTGGGCAAAAGAAGTTTTGCCAACACCTAAAAGCAATATGACCAGCAATGCTGCAATATGATTTGTCCCCAAGACCATCTTTTATACTATTGTTGAATGACTGTTCCTGTTACCTCTTCGGTTTTCTCAACAGCTTTTTTAACAAGATCAAAACTGTTTCCCTGCAAAAGAATATGATTGGTTTGCTTTCCTTTTAGTTGCAGGAATAGGTCTGTACCTATTACCGGCCTGCAATTCCTGATGAAAGCATTCTCCGTGTTGGTCATTGACAAAACCGGGATCCCCGCAAGCGGCTTATTCGTTTTGACGGCATCCAGTTCAATTCCATTTACATTCTCTGTTACCACGGCACTCCCTTTTTGTACATTTACTATCACATTGTGCAATTCAATATTCTTTGCTTTTCTTATTACAAAACCTGTTTCCGCCTGTATCCAGATATCATTAAAGCTGATATCTTCCACCGCCATTTCATCCAGCCCGTTGATGAATGCCGCCTGTTTGGTATAAGCAGTCACATTGCTGATGCGGATATTCCTGAACTGTGGCGTTCTTTCTGAAACCGGTTCTTTTTCAGTTCGTGAATATTCCATATCCAGCACAAAGGCCTGGTCGCGGATATTCTTCATGATAACATTGTCCACCCGTATATCTTCCACCACTCCACCCCTTCCTCTTGTTGTTTTTATACGAATGCCACGGTCTGTTCCGTCAAATATGCAATTCGAAATAACGATATTCTTCACACCGCCGCTCATCTCGCTGCCGATCACCACGCCGCCATGCCCTGACAACATTGTGCAATTGGTAATGGTATAATTCTGTGCAGGCGCTGCTTTGGCCCTTCCCGGTATATCCTTTCCTGATTTGATCGTTATACAATCATCCCCCACTGTGATATGGCAATTGGAGATATGAACGTACTTGCATGATTCAGGATTGATCCCGTCAGTATTGGGTGAAGGAGGATTATTGATCGTAACACCTGTTACTGTCACATTCTCGCAAAATTCGGGATTTACAGTCCAGAAAGGAGAATTGGTGATCGTAATTCCTTCGATCAATACATTCTTACAATACATGGGCTGAATGAACGGCGGACGAAGGAAACCCCTTTTCATCTGCCGCGGGTCATCGGGCAGCAAAATATTTTTATTCAGGCTGTCAAACATATATTGCCACTTTGACCGGGGTTGATCCTGCTTATAGCCTTCTACAAAATCCCACCATTTTTTTCCATGCCCGTTGATCTTACCTCTTCCTCTTATAGTAATATTTTCCGCTTTATATGCATAGAATAAGGGAGAAAAACTAATTACATCCACTCCTTCATACCGGCTTTCCACCATTGGCAGGTAATCATCAAAATTGTCGGAGAAATGCAACTCAGCGCCGGCATCAATAAAGATGGTGATATTGCTTTTGAGATGAATGGGGCCTGTCAGGTATTTACCAGCGGGAAAATAAACCGTGCCTCCTCCTGCTTTTGTTGCTGCATCAATAGCTTTTTTAATGGCTACAGTAGCTTTTGCTGAACTATCCTTCCTGGCCCCGTATTTTGTTACGTCATAGAATTGTTGCGCATTAACAAAAACACTCAACATAATTCCAAGCGCTGCTATTACTGTTCTTTTCATTTTTGTTTTTTATTCAAATAACCAATCGATCTCTTTCTTCATGCCCGTTTCAGTTAATCCTGCATCATACAATGGGATAAGTTGTTCACCATCCACAAACCCGAGAATCAAACAAACTCCTTTTGCCAGTTTCAGGGTGTTTCTCCCCGCTGTAAAACTGTAACTATGAATATTCACCGCCGGCATACCATTTATCACCAGGGCATTGGCGATCTTTGTTTCGGCCTGGCCGTAATCATTGGCGCTGGCATTGGTTTCCAGCTCAGGTGCTTTCAGGTAAATAGTATCCCTGGTGAATGCTGCTTTTTGAGGATTGAAATAGCCAACCAGCACCTTAACAGGTTTATTACTTGTAAAACTGATCACCGTTCCCTGCTTTACCTGCTGGTGAAAAGATTGCTGTAAGCCTTTTACCCCTTTTAACTCGCCGGCAAATACACTAACTGAGAAACCTGTATCAGTAAAAATTTTTGAGAGACTATCCACAACATAGTATTGCGCATTGTTGCCATTTATTGTGACGGCTGCATTTGTCAAAGCAGTACGCTGAATACTTGCTTGCCCTGTATTCACTTTTAGTGAATCAACTTTAGTTTTAAAATGCCTTAATTCATTCTGAAACGGCACCAGCACTTCCCTCCATGTTTTGAATGTTCCGTCCACGCCCCGAAGCGGTATCTTTCTTTGCTGGGTCTGCATACTGTTAGCATAAAGATAAGTGCCCCTGGTGAGCAGCACCAGTTGCCTGTAACTGATAATACTTTGCTCCATCAATGGTAACGCTTCCTCCAGGTCTTTCACATCACCGGAATATTTATACCGTAATACATGGAGGGCCGCTTCAGCCTTTTGTGAGTAATGATATGCCAATGCTTTGTAGCAGTGCATATCATTTTTCAGCCGTTCAAATTCCTCTTTATTTTTTGTTACAGCATTCGCCACGGATTCTATGGCAGCCACTGCATTATCACCATGCTCTTTTACCTCCTCAATGACCTGAACAGGTGTTTCACCGATATGCAGCTCTCCCTTCCATTCTTTTTCTGCATACTGTATCAGCATTTCTCCTTCCGGGCTTTCACTTTCATATAATAAAGTAAACAAACCATACCGGTAGGGATTGATCAATTGGGTCATCAGCATTCCCAGTGTAAGTGTTTGCCGGTTGCCATCCGTGATACCAAAACGGCGCAATAATTTTGGCGCTATCTCACCGGATTGCTCATATGCTTCTAAGATCTTTTTACCCTCTTCTATACTGCAACCAAATTTTGCTGCCAACAGGCCGCTCCAGTAATTCACTTCCTCATTCCTTTCACGACCGGCTTTCCACGCATAACGGCTCCATGCTTTATACCAGATCCAGTCTCTTTCTATTTGCAACAATCTTTTCCCTCTTACACTATCAGCACTGTATGGCCAATCCCAATACGACGCCTGCGGGTATAAATGCAAACCATTTCCACCCATTACTTCATGCATGCCTTTTACTGACTGCTGGATAAAATCAATTGAACCATAACGAAAGGGTTCGAGGTTGGCGAGTATATGTACATTCTCGATCTGCACACTACCAAGGCGGCTTAGTGTCTGATGCAATTCAGCCCATGCGCCGCGGGGTCTTGCTGTTGTCAATGCTTCCCCGTTGAATTTTGCTTCGGTATATAAATTCTTATACAATGGCAAAGCCGCTCTCATCACAGAAGGTGCGTCGGTATCATGTGCCCGCAATACGATCGGTGGCTCTTCCTTCTTTCCTAATGCTTTTAATCCATCCTGCACACCGGGAATAATTGTTTTGATGAACCATTCGATATCGTCAGGTCCTGTTCCTTCCATCGCCTCGCCTAAACATACCATCAATCCCACGTTTGGATATTTTTCGACAAAAGCTGCAATAGATTTTCTTGTATAGTCAGCTATCAATGGGATGATCGGCCTTTCCCTTTCCTGTGTTTTTATATTATGTTTTTCCGCAAATGGTTTTGATACGATAATGTTGTAAAACATCTGGATCACCCATATTCCACGTTTGTTTGCTTCCGTTGTCAGAAAGCGGTACATCTCTTCATTCTTTTTAAAGGTAGCTTCATCCACTTCTACAGCATAAGGATATTCCTTCAGCCTGACCAATGAAGCAAAGGGATGGCCATTCCATAAATAAAGTGAGTTCATCCTGTTCTCCACCAACGAATCCAGGTATTGTATCCAGAGTTGTTTATTATAGAACCAGGGAAAGGTTCCGGGTGTATAAGGATATTCGTATACAGTTCGGCCGGGTAAATAATAAGGTTTTTGAACGCCGATACAGGCACCACGCAGCACCATTTCCGGATGATCTGTAATAGAAATAGCTGATGGAAGCTTTCGTTCGGCTTTTATACGGTCCGCAAGTTCGAGGCAGCCATATAAAACACCCGAAGCGTCAGCGCCACCTATAAGTATTTTACTACCGGTAGTGATGAGAGAGTATCCTTCTTTCTTCAGATCGTTACTGACACCCTGTATCTTCCATGCGCTGATAGTTTTTTTCAATAAAACATTATGCATTTCTCCTGCAACGATTATCTTCCCTCTTGCTGGCAGGACACTTTTATCCGTTACGGTAACTTTATACCCTGCGCTTTGCAATGAAGTGGCTAGTCTTTGTATACCGAATTTTATTCTTGGTGAAGCATTGGCCTGCTGCACAATAGTTACCGGTTCCTTTCCCTGGCTATTAGCAGACAAGCAGGTGAAAAGAAATAACAGGCAGCCTGTAATAATTTTTCCTGGTACACGATGATCCATTCAAGCATTTGTTATTAAAGTTAAAGAAAGGGGAAACGGAGAACCGTTCCCCCGTGATTGCCTAAAGTTTCCTGCTTAGCGGAAACATGCTATATGAAAAAAACTTTTACAATTCACCTGGCTTAATACCCCCTTTCTCACTCGACAGGTAGGCTGCTTCCACACAGGCCATCGTATGAATACAATCTTCCACCGAGTTATCCGGTTTTGCAATAACTCCTTCTGCTGCGAGCATCAGTTGTTCCATACTTCCGATAAAAGCATGGGGAAACCAGCTGCCTTCAATTTTCATTTTCTGCCATTGCGGCTCTTTCCCTTCTTCCAGCAATACATATTCAAAACTATCAGCGGCGCCACGTGGATAATCTATCAATGCACCAAAATTTATCTTCACCGCCCCTTTACTTCCTTCGATCTTGATATACGATTGCTGTTTGGGCGTACCATAATTATGACAATGATTCGTAAGGATATTGGCGGCTGTCATATCGCCATAATCCATAATGATATTACTCCGTACAGAAGCCAACTGCGGCATGGCCGGGTGCTTTGTCGTTTTCGCATACACCGATTGTGGTTCGCCCAGGATATTTCTTACCAGGTCAATATAATGGATGCTGTGGTATAAAATTTCTACTCTCGGCGAAGTGAACAAATAATTCCACAGATGCCAGGGTGTGTATACGTTCACATTGATCTCGATATCGTTCAGTTCACCGACCCGGTTCTGGCTGATCAATTCCTTTGCCGCCAGTATATATGGTGCATAGCGCAACTGGAAGTTGATAGCTGCCAGTATCTTTTTCTGCCGCACCAGTTTCAATATCTGCTTTGCTTCTTCATAATTTTCTCCCATTGGCTTTTGCAGCAATACGGAAGAACCTGCAGGTAATTGTTCAAGTATCGGTATGGTTTGCCGGCCGGGTACAGCCACATCAATTATTGCTTTGGGGGGCAATTGAGCTAACATCTCCACCATACTTTTAAATACATGAGGAATACAGAATTTAGCTGCAGTGGCTCTCGCCTTATCCTGGTCAATATCAAATATGCCCTGCACATTGAACCCGGCTATCTTATATGCCGGCAAATGCGCATCATTCACAATACCGCCTGCCCCGATGATAAAGATGGGCAGCTTTCCAGTTGGTGATGGTGTATTAACCGGCATGATCGTTTGTAATGAATATATGATTTTCTTTAGCCAGACCCGAGTTTATTTCCATAGGTCAGTAATAAGATCGCAGCCACTAACACTGTCAAAGCTGCTACTAAAAGCTGTTTCGTTTTAGCACTGCTGTTTTTCCATTCTTTCATCATCAATCCCACCAGTGAGCTGAGCAATACCAGCATGATCATATGTATGGCCCAACTGGTGAATTTATATTTACCCATCCGCACATGCCCCAGTCCATAGAAAAAGAATTGCCCGTACCACAGGATACCCGTTAATGCCGCCATCAGGTAATTAATTCCCAACCCACCGCCATTAGACGTGTATTGTCCGAATGTCCTTTCCTTTCCATGCAAATAAATGCAATAGATAAGCGTTGAGACAAAGGCACCTGAATTCGAAAAAATATACACAACATTCCCCTGGAAACTACCGGCGCCATATTTTGCGGCTATATCTGCTATGGGCTGACCCTGGTCTAATGAAAATCCATACAAAGCAGATAATACACCGGCCAATAAGCAAAGTGGCAACCCTTTTGCCAGTGAGAACGCAGACTTATTACTTTGCGATCTTTCCAGGTCCTTTTCTTTATTTCTTCCGGCTATTCCGCACAAAGCAATACCCACAGCTCCCATCGCTACACCGCTGAATAAGTAAGCAGCACCATTACTTTTCAATACATCTCCTAAGGTGCCATGCACCAACGGCGGCAATAAAGTTCCGAGCACACAACTGATGCCTACTGCAATGGCGTATGTTAGTGAAAAACCGACATGACGTATAGCGATGCCAAATGCAGTGCCCCCGATCCCATATGCCATGCCAAGAAAAAAAGATCTTTGCATAGCAGAGGCAGGAGCTTGTTTTAATACGGCTGACAGGTCAGGAATGGTAAGAATGGCTACCAGCACGGGCAATATCAGCCAGCAAACCAATGCCTGTGCCAGCCAATAAGTTTGCCAGGCCCATCCTGTTACTTTTCTTTGCGGGGTATAACATAAAGCTGCTCCTGAAGCACCTACTGCATGATATAGCACACCATTGATTACTTCCATAGTATTGTACTAGCCGATCTCCAGATCGTAAAATTGTTGTGCGTTTGAATAAAACACTTTTTCCTGTTCCCCGCCCGATAATAATTGCTGCACTATATCTTTATATGTTTGCCAGGTATTGATATAATTGTCTGCCAGTAATGATACCGGCCAGTCTCCGCCACAAAAACAATGGTCTGCACCAAAATGCTGCAGGGCAAATTCTATATAAGGTTTTATATCATCTGCTTTCCTGTCTTTAAAACTTCCGGATGCCGTTCCCAGCCCGGAAATTTTTGCATAGAAATTTTTATGCTTTGCCGCTGCATTCATGAGCTCTCCCCATTTTCCGAATTTTTCTTTTGCCGGGATCGGCGGCTGGCTCAGGTGATCAAATACCATTCTTAAACCGGGTACCTGTTCCGCTACTTTCAATGAGGTTTCTATATGCGATGGCAATACCGCTACAATATCATAAGGAATTTCATGGGCTGCCAGTATTTGCAGGCTTTCAATAACCGCGGGCTGCAGCAGCCATTCGGGGTTCTTCTCATCATGTATCTGGTGACGAACACCCTTGAAATATTTTTCCTTCAAATATTTTTCTTCAAGTATTTGCTGAGTTGCTTCCGTATTCTTCAGCGGAAGCCAGCAAACTACCCCGCTGATCCAGCTTGTTTGCCGGGCTGTTTCCAGCATGACCTCGGTATCTTCCATATTACCGCTGGCCTGTACCAATACACCTGAAGTAATTCCCGCCTCTTTTCTTTCTGTTTCTATTTGTTCTATGAGCCATGTCTGGTTAAGCAGGGAATTAGCCCCCTGCAGCCACGGATATTCAGCCCTGCCTAAATTCCATACATGAATATGTGTATCAATTATCTTCATACCTACACAAAGCTGTTCAGCTTTTTATTACAGGTTGTAATTCTTTTGCCAGGCCAAACCGTTTTTCTATTGCTTCATTATCTTCTCCCAATACGGGAGCTCCTTTTGCTGATGTCAATATCCTGCCATCTACCCTTATCGGGCACCGGGTTGTTTTGACAGAAAGCCCGTTACTCGTCTTCACCGTTATCTCCATATTTAATATACGATATCCTTCCTCTTTAACTAATTCATCATAATCCAGCACCGGGGCACACCAAATATCTGCTTTTTCCAAAATAGTCAGCCAATGACCAGCGGTATCTTTAATAAGATGCCGGGCCAGCATTTCTTTTATCTCATCCCGTTTATCAAACCAGTCATTACTGTCAATAAAATGTTTTAAAGGTTCGCATTGCAACAGCTCTGCCAGTAGTATAATATTTGTCATCGCCAGGGCAATGTAATTATCTTTTGTCCGGTAAATTCCATAGGGCGCCGCCACATAGGCATGACCGCTATTAATGGCGCTGCGAACCGGCAATTGGTTGCCATCATTATAATAACAGGTGAGTACCTCAAACTGGAAATCGAGAATACTTTCAAACATACTGACCTGTATTAACGCACCTTCCCCATTTATTCCCTTTTTATATAATGCAGCCAGTATCCCCTGCGCAATATGGGTGCCGGCCATAATATCCACTACCGCCACTCCCATCGGGGTAGGGCTTTCATTATTATTATTACTCAGCCATGTTAATCCTGATGCTGCCTGTAACAACAGGTCCTGTCCCGGCAGGTCTTTCCATGGACCTTCTGTTCCATACCCGCTTACTTCAGCATACACAATACCCGGGTTGATACTTTTTACCGTTTCATAATCCAGGCCTATCCGCTCCATTACACCGGGACGAAAGTTATGCATCATCACATCTGCTTTTGCCAGCAGTTGTTTCACTTTTGCCAGATCATCCGCATCTTTCAGATCGGCAGTATAGCTTTGTTTATTCCGGTTGATCGCATGAAAGATAGTTGACTCGCCTTCTATCATTACATCAGAAACATATAACTGCCTGCATATATCACCCGTAACAGGTTTTTCGATCTTGATCACCTGCGCACCCATATCCGCTAACCGCAAAGCAGCAGAAGGACCGGAAAGGAACTGGCTGAAATCAATGACCAATATATCTTTTAATAGATTCATTTTATTTTTTTTGAACCCCACTATAGTACTTCACTGACCATTCACTATTCACTATTCACCACTCACCAACTCCCTCACCACTTTCTCATTATGCTCTCCAAGCTTCGGCGCCGGTTTTTCTGAATACAATCTCTCCCCATTTATTCGTATCGGGCAGCGTGTCGTGATGATCTCTTTACCTGCAACGGTCAATGGTTGTTCCATCTGCAAAGCCTTGTAAGCATCATGGTTCATCATTTGCTCCCAGTCAAACACTTCCATCGCCCATAATCCCCCACCCTGTAAGTGATCCAGCCAATAGCCGGTTGTTTGAGAAGGAAGATGTTCAGCCAGTATCGCTTTTATTTCATCCCGCCGGGCAAATGCCTGCTCATTTGAAAACCCTTCCAGCTTTTTACAACTGATCGCATTTGCCAAAGCCGGGATATCCATCATTGCCAGGGCGATATATCCATCGCTTGTTTGGTAAACGCCATAAGGTGCACCTAATAGCGGGTGCCCGTTATTGCTATTGCTTCTTTCCGGTTGCTGATCATTAGTATAATAAGTGGTCAGTAATTCAAATTGAAAATCCATCAATGATTCCATCAGGCTTATTTCGATCAATGCTCCCACTCCTTTCTTTTGCCGCCGTATCAATGCAGCAATTATTCCCTGTACTAATTGTGCTCCTGATAAAATATCCGCTATGGCAATTCCAAATGGAACCGGGCCATTACTCCCGTTGCCCGTAGTATAAGCAAGACCTGTCATGGATTGCAATAAAAGGTCCTGTCCCGGTTTGCTTTTCCATGGCCCCTCTTTTCCATACCCGGATATTTCTGCATAGATAAGGCGTGGATTTATTGCTTTCACCGAATCATAATCCAGCCCTGTTTTTTGCATGACGCCGGGTCGAAAATTATGGATCAGCACATCAGCTTTTGTGATCAGCTTTTTAACAAGCTCCCGGTCATGGTCATCTTTTAAATTGGCGGTAAAGCTTTCCTTATTCCTGTTGATCGTATTAAACAATAAAGAACTGTCATCCACCCATAAATTTTTAATAGCCAGCTTTCTCCCGGCATCTCCCACTTTTGGTCTTTCTATCTTTATTACCCTCGCACCAAGGTCAGCCAGGCGCAAACCAGCTGATGGGCCTGATAAATACTGGCTGAACTCCAGCACAACTATTCCCTGTAATGGCAGCTCCATCATACTATCACGATTGACTGTTTGTGAATTAAACTTTGCCGGTATATCCTGTTCATTTCATCTAAAGCTGTTGCTGGGTCTCCATCGCTCATCAAACATTTTTGCAAGGGTTCCCCGGCATGATCCTGGAAATGCAGGTAACCATTATATCTTGGACGCATATATCCATTATCCATCACGGGCAATACATTTTTAAAGAAATCATGCGTCAGTCTATTAGCTTCTTCATCCAGCCAGGCAGAGCGATGACCCGGCTGGCCGCCGTGCTGCATATATAATGTACGCTGGCATTCTCCTGATACCACCATGGCGGCAAAATCAATCGCTGTTTCTTTATGTTTGCCAAAGGCGGAAACGGCTAACCCCGTTCCCCCAATGGTTGTTCTTAATTTTTTCCCGTTGAACGAAACAACATCTGCATAATGTAACAGGTCTTTGGCATAGCCTGTTCTTGCATAATTAGAATAACAATAAGCAAAGGGGCAATACCAGTAATCATCCGTTGTGCTCATCAGTTCAGCAATTGCGATAGGATTACACGCAAACATTTTTTTACCAACCAATGCATATAATTCCTTCATAGTATCAATAGCCAGCAAGCCTGTTTCTTTATCTGTTACCTCCTCTTCACTGGCAAAAGGTTCTTTACCATGTGCGATGCAGAATGTATAAAAATTCATCAGCAGGTCGATTGGGATAGCCGGCACTGCTACTTTTCCTTTCCTGGCCAGCGTTACCAGGTCATCCCATGTTTGCGGAAGCATCACATTGTTTCTTTCCAGCAGGTCTTTCCGGTAACTGGCTGCCGGGGTAGCTGCATCAATTGCTAATGCCCATTGCTGACCATTGTAATTATAACTGAGATGAGAATACCCGACAGAATTATTCAACTGGCCATCCAGGTATGTTTGTGGCAGGTATTCGTTTAGCGGTAGTACACAATTAGTAGCTGCTGCGCATCCTACCCAGGGATGATCTATAATTAATAAATCGTAATCCTTTGTCAGTTCTTCAATCGGGAAATCAGCAAACTCCTGCAAGGTTCTTTTCTTCCATTTTATTTCTACTCCCGGATGCAATTCTGCATAACGCTGTGAAGCAGCCAGCAATGGAGTGATCCCCCTGCTATGCCCCCATGTTATTCCATTTAAAACTATCCCGGCCATGATATCTTATATATCTCTTTTATTAACCAATAAAATATGTTCGCAAACCATTACCACTTCGTTATGCTGGTTGGTCGTTTCCACCAATTCAGTTACCAGTCCGAACCCCGGCTTCTTGTGATCCTTTTTATCTTTAATAGTAACAGATACAGTTATCGTATCACCGATGAATACCGGCTTTATAAAACGGAGCCGTTCATACCCATAGGTCATTGAAACTTCATTGACGAAGTCGGCAGTGAGGCCAATAGCGATAGTGAAAATAAGTGTGCCATGGGCGATCCTTTTTTTAAATGGCTGGGTTTTGCACCATTCTTCGTCCATGTGATGAGGGAAGAAATCACCCGATTGCCCGGCATGTATCACAATATCAGTTTCGGTAACCGTTCTGCCTTTCGTCTTCCGGTTATCATTCAGCTCAAACTCTTCAAAATATTTTTTTATAAACATGGCCGCTGCAAACGAAATATTTAAAATCTTTCCTTACTTGATCATTGTTACAACCGGGAGATTGAAAAGGGAAAACAGAGTGGATTTACCGGGGATATCATGCAGCAGAACTGGTGCAGGAACATTATCACATGGCAATTCTCTCTCCAAATAAACCTTTTTACAATCGTCAGGCCGGGCAGGGTTTTTCTAAATGAAACCACCTGCAATTCAGAACATTAAATTAAAACGGGGAGTTAAGCGATTCAATGTCAGGTTTTACTGTAATGATGGAACATATTACTATTTGCCGGTAATTAATTTTTGATATCCAGGAATATGAATGTGTTCCGGCCTTTTATAAAAATATTCCCGGTAATATGCAGAAGCTGTTATCACTTCATCATAGGGAAAATGAACAGGTGCAGCGCTCATATTTATAAATGATAAATGCTTACCTGGAAATGCAAAAAACCAATCAGCAAAGAGGCAGAGATCATCATGGTTTATGCCAGAATTAAGCCCGGTAAAAAACGGGTGCAGAAAATGTGCTAAACTATCCAAGAGTTCATCCGCCTTCTTTAGAACTTTGGGTTTGTATAGCCCATGCGGTGGAATGCAGAAATGTGACCTTATGCTCATGCATGGGGCAATAAAAAAATTTAACCACTATGCTAACAAAAAAACGGGTTGTCTTGCAAAACTTTGCCGACGCCACCCAGCATGAATGGCTGGAAACAAATGGTCTTGGCGGATGGGCCTCTTCATCCATCATCGGAGTTAACACCAGGCGTTATCATGGATTACTGGTTGCAGCCATTACACCACCGGCAGAAAGAATGGTGCTTTTATCCAAACTGGATGAGACCATTGTATCCGGTGACAAAAGGATTGAACTGGGCGCCAATCTTTACCTCGATGATGTTATTGCTCCCAATGGCCACCACTATCTCAATAGTTTCACCAAAGAATTATTCCCGGAGTGGGAATATGAAACAGAAGGGATAAAGATCAAGAAGACCGTTGCCATGGTACACGGGGAGAATACTACTCTTATTATATACCATGTCATGGAAGCAGCACAGCCATTTACACTGGAATTGTTACCACTGGTAGCTGCTAGGAATTATCATGCACTAAACCAGGAAGGGCCGCATATGCACTGGCATGCTGATTTTAATGATGGTGTTTTTCATAACCAGCCGGATGGAAATAATAATATATTTATCAAAGTGCCGGGTTCAACATACGAACACAGACCGGGATGGTTCAATCGCTTCCAATACCCCGTTGAGCAATCCCGTGGTTTGGACTTCACCGAAGACCTTTTTAACCATGGAGTTTTTTCTGTGGAATTAAAACAGGGGGATTCGTTAGGCATCATTGTATCTACTGAGGATGTGACCGGGAGAAATGCAATAGAACTTCTATCTAAAGAAACCCTGCGCAGGAAATTACTCGTTAGTCACCAGCCGGATGATGAGATCGTGCAGCAACTGGTATTGGCGGCCGACCAGTTTATCGTTAAGAGAGGCGAAGACCTGAGAACCGTGATCGCCGGTTATCATTGGTTCACCGATTGGGGCCGTGATACCATGATAAGCTTGCCCGGATTATGCCTGAGTACCGGTCGTTTTGACGATGCAAAAAAGATATTGACTGCATTTGCCGGGAGTGTAAGCATGGGAATGTTGCCCAACCGTTTCCGGGATAATGGAGAAGAACCTGAGTACAATAATGTTGACGCCACTTTATGGTATTTCATTGCCGTATATAAATACCTGCAGGCAACCGGCGACACCGGTTTTGTGCTGAATGAAATATTACCGGGAATGAAACAGATCATTGACTGGCATTATGCAGGCACCCGTTATAATATCCATGCAGAAAGTGATGGCTTGTTATATGCCGGTGAAGAAGGACAACAACTTACCTGGATGGATGCAAAGATCAACCAGTGGGTCGTGACGCCACGCATGGGTAAACCGGTAGAAATTCAGGCATTATGGTATAATGCACTCAGGATATTCTCAGAACTGCTGCAGTTGAATGAACAGCAGGGTGATGCTATCGTAGTGAGTGTAAGTGCAGAAAAAGTAAAGGAAAGTTTTGAGCGCCTGTTCTGGCATGAGGAAGGAAACTACCTCTACGATAATATTGACCCGACCGGGAAACCTGTTGCTGAATTCAGACCCAACCAGCTTTTTGCGATCAGCCTGCCCTTTGCCCTCATTGAAGGTGATAAAGCCATATCAGTCCTGCAAAATGTAGAAGAACATTTATATACCCCGGTAGGCTTAAAGACCTTGCCAAAGACAGATGCCAGGTATGTACCTGTATATAGCGGGGACCAGTATCACCGAGACTCCGCCTACCATGAAGGGACCGTTTGGAGTTGGCTGCTTGGCCCCTATATAGATGCGCTGGTGAAAGTTGGTGTTGAAAAATCAATAGTGAAAAAACTGATTGACAAATTTGCTTATCATCTTAATGAAGCCTGTATCGGTTCTGTATCAGAAATATTCGATGCCGAACCACCGCATCATCCCCGAGGGTGCATTGCCCAGGCATGGGGAGTGGCAGAAATATTAAGAGTGATCAAAGACCACCAGTTGCACAATGTGAAAGCAGAAAAAGCAGTAATAAAAAAGGAGCCGGCTGAAGTGTAACTTTAGTAGCATTGTACATAATGATACAGCCCGCAAAAAATTCAAGCGGGCTGTTTTATTTAAAATATGATAACCTGCTGAAACAAATGATGAAGTTTGCTTTGTGTTCCGGCGGAACACGTTGTGGGTCGAAAATGAGCGGGGTTGAACCTGGCGTTCCATCGGAACGCATTGTGCATATATTTAAATTCGCTTTTGCACCAAACGTTCCTACGGAACGTAATCCTGGTTTCGCCCAATGGTTCTACCCATAAATGTCCCGATGGGACAATGAGGGCAGTTTGATCGTTGCCGAATAGCATTACCGGACGATAAAAAGCTGCCGGATGGAAGCGGATACCCCGCTGAAGGTTTTGTGCGGTTGATCTGCGGCGGAGTAGTAGCGGACAGCCGGGACAGAAGCTGATAGCGGCACCGGCGATGAGAGCCCCATTCACCATTCACCACTCACTATTCCCCATCCCTCCTTACCTTTGTTCCTTATGCTAACAATCTCTAACCGTGGCCAGCAGATGCCCCCTTCACCGATACGCAAACTGGTGCCATTTGCAGAAGCTGCTAAAAAAAGAGGCACGAAAGTCTTTCATCTCAATATCGGGCAGCCTGATATTGAAACACCAAAAGCTATTATGGATGCCGTGCGCCATGCCGATATAAAAGTGCTGGAATACAGCCATAGCGCCGGCAATGAAAGTTACCGCCGCAAACTGGTGCAGTATTATAAAAGAGTGGGCATTGAAGTAAGCCATGAACAAATACTGATTACTACCGGCGGCAGCGAAGCCATTATGTTCGGTTTCTTTACCTGTCTCAATCCCGGTGATGAAGTGATCATTCCTGAACCATTTTATGCCAACTATAACGGGTTTGCCTGTGCAGCGGGTGTGCATGTCGTTCCTATCAAGTCTGTTATTGAAACAGGTTTTGCCCTGCCCCCTATTGAGGATTTTGAAAAAGTGATCACCCCGAAATCAAAAGCGATCATCATCTGCAGCCCGAATAACCCTACAGGTTATCTCTACAGCCGCCAGGAAATGGAAGCATTGAAAGATATCTGCATCAAACATAATTTATATCTCTTCAGCGATGAAGCTTACCGTGAATTCTGTTATGATGGTGAGTATGTCAGCGCCATGCATTTGTCCGGGCTGGAGCAACATGTGGTATTGATGGATACGATCAGTAAACGCTACAGCGCCTGCGGGGCGAGGATCGGTGCATTGGTAACAAAGAATAAAGCTGTGTATGATGCTGCCATGAAATTTGCACAGGCAAGGTTAAGTCCTCCCGGCCTTGCACAAATTATGGGTGAAGCAGCCATCGATCTTCCGGATCATTATTTTGATGAACCGAAAGCGGAGTATATGGCAAGAAGGGATCTTTTGGTAAAAAGACTGAATGCAATGCCCGGTGTATTTTGCCCCAAGCCCGGTGGTTCCTTTTATGCAATAGCGAGATTACCCATTGATGATGCCGATAAATTCTGTCAATGGCTGCTGGAAGATTTTTCACATAACAAACAAACCGTGATGCTGGCGCCGGCTACCGGTTTTTATGGCACCCCCGGTTTGGGTAAGAATGAAGTGAGGCTGGCGTATGTACTTAACCTGGAAGCGATCAATGCGGCGATGGATTGTTTGGAAAAAGCGCTGGAGCAATACCCGGGAAGAGTGAAAGTGGCAACAACGGAAAAAGAAATGATGAATTAAGATTTGGAGAGATCCCGGGGTCAGGTCCGGGACGGGTGACACCGAAAAGGTTAACTGTTTGCAACTTTCCGTATCAATAGATTTCCGTTTTCCAGAATAACTAAATAGACAAAGACATTGCAATGTCAAGCCGGGCTCCGACCCGGCTTCTTTTTTAAAAATGACATCTGCTATCAAAACATCGTATTCGTCAATTTCTTTTACCACAATGTTTTTTAAACCTGATCTCACATCCCGGTTGCTGATAATTACTTACTTTTAATTTATCCTGGTAACCTAAACTGCTTTTATGAAGAACATAATCTGTATTTTCTTATCCCTTCTATTTATTAATGCCGTATTCGCCCAGCAGGTACTAAGCGGGAAAGTTTTGGACAATACCGGCAAGCCGCTGGCGGATGTATCCGTTCAATCCAACAAGACCGGCAAAGGCACAGCCACAGCCGCCGATGGAACATTCCGGTTGCAGGTAGTGGTTGATGATGAACTGGTGATCTCGATGATCGGATTTGTCACACAAACAATAAAAACAGGCGGCAGGGCCGAGATAACAATTACACTGGTGCCGGGAAATGTTGACCTGGGCCAGGTAATATTAGTAGGTACCCGCAGTTCAGGCCGTGTAAAAACGGAAACACCTGTGCCGGTGGATGTGGTAAACCTGGGACAGGTAGCCATGCCTACAGCCAGGATGGATCTGACCTCCATTTTAAATTTCGCGGCGCCTTCCTTTAATTATAATAAACAAAGCGGCAGTGATGGAGCAGACCATGTTGACCTTGCTACTTTGCGTGGCCTCGGTCCCGATCAGACCCTTGTTTTAGTAAATGGAAAACGCCGGCACCAGACGGCATTTGTTGCAGTATTCGGAACAAGGGGAAGGGGAAATTCAGGAACTGACCTGAATGCGATACCTGCCAGTTCGATCGATCGTGTAGAGATACTCAGGGATGGGTCTTCTGCGCAATATGGTTCAGATGCCATTGCGGGTGTGATCAATTTGGTATTGAAAAAATCAGTGAATAAACTGACCGGTAGTGTCGGCTATGCAGGTTATCATGATCCGAAGTTCAACACGGCTTATGGAGATGATCTCCTGACACAATATGAAAGCGCCGGCAAAATAGATGGCAATTCTTTTTCTGCTAACCTTAATTATGGTCTTCCCATTGGCAAAAATGGGGGATTCCTGAACCTGTCACTGGATGGATTAACAACCGGCAAAACGTTCCGCCAGTCACTGGATACATCTAACTATGTATATAATCCTGATGGAATGTATATTGATATCTATCGCCGTGCCAACGGAGATGCTTCCCTGGATATGATCGGCGGGATGATGAATATGGAAATAC
>DATDIX010000325.1:0-6313 GCA_036520835.1 Chitinophagaceae bacterium
CTGAGTGTATCGACAGACCGGTTGGGGTATTTGGCAAACGTGTAATACAGGCTATCGGAAGCGGTGTTGAAATAAATTCCGTCCTGCTCTGCAAAGAGTGTTGGCTCATCCTTCTTGCAGGCGGCAAACGGAAGCAGGCCGGCAAACAATATCCAGGCAAACAGGGTTATATAACCAAATCCTTTTTTCATCGTATTATTTTAAACTGAGTTTATTTTAATTAGCGATTGTATTCTTTTTCTTTTTCAGGAATAGGAAACACATAAGCATCCGCAGGGACTACGGCTGTAGTTCCGGTTACAGCTACCAGGTCTTTATTCAATCTCTTATAATAAAACCATGCTTGTCCTTCCTGGATAAATTCTTTTTGATATTCCCGCATGATCTCCGTTGATAAACTATCAGTAGTGGCAATACCCGCCCCATTTAATGCAGGCAGGCCGCGGGCCATTCTTACATTGTTAAGATAAAAAGTTCCTGCGCCGATATCATTTCTCTCCTTAGCACATTCTGCTGCGATATAATGCATTTCAGAAACCCGGACCACAGGCACAATGCCCTGCAGTTCATACGGCAGGTTTGCATCCTGGAAGAATTTTGAAGGCACATTGACACCTGCCTGGTTATTGTCGAACCAGGATATGTAACGATAATCGCTTGCATTGCCGCTCCCGGTAGTATACACTGTGATCTTACGGGCAGGCAGCAGGCGTAAAGGCGTACCACTCGATTTGTCAAATAAGAGGCCGTTGTAATCCCTGATATTGGTTGAATAAACGGAAAACAGGTGCTCCTGTGAAAAAGTCCTGTCACGAATGATATTGGACGAAGCCGCTACATTGGAGGTGATCATCGGAAATTTATTACTCCCAATCACAGCCTGCGCATACTTGTCTGCATTTTCATAATCTCCTTTGTATAAATATACACGGGCCAACAAACCTTCCACGGCCCAATAGTTCAAATGATTTTGAGTATATGAAGTAAAGGGATCGTACGCGGCTTTGATCACTGCAGAAGTATCAGTGGCTGCAAGGATCTCCTTTGCAGCAGTGAGATCAGCGATACAGGAATCCAGTGCCGCATTCACCGTAACAAAAGGAGTTGACCTGACAGTGAACTGTGTTACATAAGGAATGGCTTTCAGGCCTGCACCGGTTAATGGCGGCTGACCAAACATTCTCAGCAAGTCAAAATGATGTAAGGCTCTCAGGGCGATCGCTTCTCCTTTTACCCGGTTGAAATTATCAGCTCTGAACAAGTCTTTCTTACTATCAATCTGGCTAAGAATGTTATTCAGGTTGGCAATATTGTTATACATACCAGCCCAGATGCCGTCTATTTCCTTTCTGACTTCACCATCTAAATAAACGTAATAAACTATGTTGTTAAAATAATTCCCGTTTGCCCCTGCACTGGTCACGGTAGCATTGTCATAATGATAAGCCAGCGTGGACAACGTACCCATTGACAAATTGGAGGTATATAAACCAAAAAAGGCACCCCCCTTTGGTTTATCCATGCCAAGGTAAACGCCGATCAGCGCTTCCTTGAAACCCTGCTCATCCTTAAAAAGGGTTGACTGTGGCACCTGGTCCTTTGGTGGAACATCCAGGAATTTCTTGCAGCCTGAAAAAACCAGCAAGATCACTAGTGCCACACCAATCAACAGCATGTTGGGAAAGCCCTTCCAGGTGTTTGTCAATAATCTATTACTATTCATAAATATCTTTTTTAAAAAGTAGTTGATAAGCCAAAATTGAATGTCCTTGTGAATGGATAACCAGTTCCTCTTTCTGTTTGTATGGTTGACAAACGGAATACATCTGTCTGCGTGATATATAATCTCGGCGTAGATAATTTCAATTTCCTTACCCAGTCCAGGTTGCTGGGAAATGTATATCCCAACGTTATGCTTGATGCGTTGAGGTAGTTATTATCCTGTACAAAACGGGAAGTAGTGTTGGTCTGCTGCAGGCCTGAAGCGCCATTCGCCACTAGTGATTTATAAGAAGTTATATCGCCGGGCTTTTTCCATCTTTCAGTGAGTACCCGTTCATCTGCATTCTTGTTACGAAGGTCTACATTCTCAATTTTATCCACCAATGTTTGATTGTACATCTGGCCACCATACTGGTAAGATAGACTTATGTTGAACGTAATTCTTTTGTAATTGAAATTGGAGCCAATCATTCCTTTCAGTTTGCTGTTGCCATCGCCAACAGGTCTTTTATCATTTGGATCCCATACAAAGGTTCGGCTGCCATCCAGTTTCTCGAACACTTCCTTGCCGGTAGCGGGATCTATTCCCAATGATTTCACTGCCCAGATCTGGGTCATGGATTGCCCTACCACAAAGCGGGGCAATGGTGAGGTTTGTTTTATGTTAGGGTCATTGGTTACATTATTGGCCTTATTCAAAGCCTCAATGGCCGGCGATAGCTTAGTGATCACATTTTTATTTTGGCCGGTATTAAACACTAACGACCAGAAAATATTTCTGTTCCGGTCCTGGATGATCGGCGCAGAAATAGTGATATCATACCCGGTGTTTTTAGTGGCTCCCAGGTTATCCTGGTAGGTGACGAAACCGGTAGATGGCGCTACATCAAGCGGTAAAATAAGATTGTCTGTATTCTCAGAATACATGTTAAAGCCGATATTTAATTTTCCGCGGAATAAGCCGGCAGACACACCAAGATTATTCTTCATTGTTTGCTGCCATTTCAGGTCTGGATTAGCATAGCCCTGGGGAATTGCCCCAAGCTGTAGCCTGTAATTATTGATAAGATTATACTGGTAAATTGGTTGGGACATGTGGGCCGCAAAATTCTGGTTACCTGTAACACCCGTTGAAGCCCTTATTGTAAGCGATTGGATAATGGAATTCTTCTTGAAAAATTTCTCCTTGTCTGCGTTCCAGGCAACGCCTCCTGACCAGAATGGAGCAAACCTGTTATTGGCTCCGAACTGGGAAGAACCACTGGCATTCAGAGTCAGCTCTGCAGTATACCGGTCAGAATAGGTGTAACTGAAATTTCCGTATGAAGAAATGCTACGGGTCACATTTTTAACTGAATTGGGTTTAAGTGAAGAGCCATAACCATACGCCATTCCCAACTCATCCAGGTAGTCATTCGGAAGCCCGGAAACATTGATGGTGGTTGAACTGCTGTTAGTAGCCTGGGCCTGGAATCCAATTGCAGCAAAAAGGGTATGGACTCCTATTCTCTTAACGTAGTCAAAACTAAGCCTGCCATCGATGACAGAATTTTTTCCACGGGTTTGGGCGTACATCCCCAGGTCAGTGAACCCACTAACCAGCGTATTTACGAACATGGTGTGATCGGCGGGAAAAAACCCTTCACTAGACGGCAGATTATTTGAAAAACTGATGGCTGCACGCATCCGCATTTCTTTGTTTATTGTCCACTCCAAATTGGTGTTATTCGTAAATGTCATAATATGACTATAGTTTTTCACCGCAAGTCCCGCATTATATGCAGCGTTGGTAAAAGGGCCTCCCGGTGCCGGTATGGCAATCCCCACTGTAGTATTGTTGGGTTCAAATATCTTTGTAACGTTTCCTGCAGAATCATAAGGCCTGAAAAAAGGGAGCTGGTTGACATACTGGCTATAAGTTCCCCAGGGAGTATTGTTTCCCTTGCTATAACCAAGGCTGGTATTGTTGGAAAAACGAATATTCTTGCTGGAATAGATTAGGTTATAATTTAATCCCAGGCGGTCGCGGCCGGAGCCTTTCATTACCCCAACTCCGTTACCATAACTAAGTGAGAGCGAATAACGGATGGAACGTGCCCCTCCGCTGATATTAAGACTGTGAGCAGTGCTGACGCCTGTACGCAGGGGTTGTGAGAGCCAGTAAGTATTCACTCCGCTCTGTGCGTCGTATAAGCGGCGATCATACCATTGTTTTAAAGCCACATCATTAAACTGGTTATTCGGATCGGAGTAAACTCCTGCCAGGCGCTGTGCCTCCAGCAAACCATTTGCATCCAGCAAGTGGTAGGAAGAAAGATCGGCAGCTTCCACGCCCAAATTGATCGCATAGGAAATTTGAGTTCTGCCGGCTACGGGTTGTTTTGTTTCTACAACAATTACGCCATTTGCCGCTTTTGAACCATAGGCCGTAGTAGCTGCGGCATCCTTTAATACAGTAATGCTGGCGATCCGGTTTATATCCATGTCATAGATGGTTTGCAATGTAGATTGAAAGCCGTCAAGGATTATAAGGGGTTGATTAGGATTCGCAAGGTAACTGGACATGATATCGCCATTGGATACCGGTGTAGCAGTTGCATTAGTGCCGCCCTGTGTAGATACGGGCAGGTTATTTTGTCCCCTCACCTGGATCATGGGCAATTGGTTGGGGTCGCTGCCCAATATATTGTCCTCCTGGATACGAACGGAAGGTTCCAGCGTGGCCAATGCCTGGAATACATTTGAAGGATTCACTGATTTTAATTCTTCGCCGGTATATGTTTTGGCTGAACCGGTGAAATTTCCTGCAGGTCTTTTATATAAACCGTTATTCACAACCACTTCACCCAGCACTGCGGTGGAAGGAGTCATTTTTATTATCACTTCGGTTTGACCCGGTTTCAATTTTATCTCGGTTCTTATATGCCCGACATAAGAAACCATCAAAACGGAATTTTCCGGTACATTTTTTAATTCAAATGTTCCATCAGTCTTAGTTGTAGCAAACGTTTTTGTACCCCTGATGGTCACAGTGGCGCCTGTTAAAACGTCACCAGCCTCATTTTTTACAACACCCTTTACTACTGCAATCATTTTTTCCTGTCCATAGACAAGGCCTGTTGTCATACAGAACAGGAACAATAGGCAGCAGGTCAGCATTGAAAAAACCCGGTGCTTAACTGGTAATTTATTTTTGAAGTAATTCATAACTATGGGTCTCTTTAATTCAGTCATTTTATTTTCTCAACAGTGAGTTTCATTACTCTGGTTTAATAAAAACATAGGAGGCATTTGCCACCACCGGCACCTTGGTAAAAGGCAAGGAGGAGAATGGCAGGTTTTTCCTTTTATAGAAATAAAACATTTGCCCCTCACCGAGGAATTCTTTCTGGTATTCTTTCCTGATCTCAACTTTCAAACTATCTGTTTTCAATGCGGCCAATATGTACTTTGGTATATTGCGATGCACTCTTATTGAATCGAGCAGGTCAGTGGCTTTTAATGAATCAAGGGCCTCTGTAGCGCATTCAGCTGCGATATAATACATTTCCGATACGCGGATCATGGGCAGAACATTGGCGTTGTTTGCATAATATTTTCTCGGGGAAATGGTATTACCAATAGCCGTTCCTGTTAACGGGTCAACGAAAGCACGGCGCCAGTCGCTTGTTGCACCACCCCCGGTTACATATAATGCTGTCTGGTTTTGCGTAGTGAATCCTAAAGGGGGAGTTGTTTGCAACACCGATTTGTAATACTGTATTGATATGTTGAAGCTGCTGTACAGGGAGAATAAATGCTCCCTTGTAAACAAGAGGTCAGTATTGCTCGTGACAAGCGGAAATTTATTGCTATTGACAACCGCTAAAGCATAAGACTGAGCATTGGCAAGATCACCCTTATAAAGATAGATACGGGCCAATACTCCCTTCACTGCCCAATGCGTGAAACGGGAAACAGTCATGTCTGCCTGGCTGAGTAATGTCTCCGCAGTGCGCAGATCGGCAATACATGCCTCGATAACTTCACCACTGGTTGAAACAGGCACGGCGTAAGGACTGATCTTGTTTACAAAAGGAATAGCCGGCACATTCAAACCCGCGGCGGCAGGAGACGGTGCAAACATTCTCACTAATTCGAAATGCAGGTATGCACGCAGGCCAATGGCCTCGCCTTTAATGGTATTATAATTATTCCCTGTAAAAACATTTTGCCTGTTTTCAATATTGGCAAGCAGGTTGTTCAGGTTGGCAATACAGATGTAAGTTCTATCCCAAATACTCTTAAACGTTTCCTTTAAAGCCGGATCCTGGAAATTGTAACGGGCACCCTGGTAAAATAAATCACCAATAGCCGGAGAGATAGTAGTGTCATAACTTCTCCCTAATATGGCAACCAACCCGAAACTCAGGTCCCGTCCATAAAGGCTTTTGTCGCCCATTTGCAGGTACACGCCATTCAGGACTTCCCTGAATCCCTGTTCATTGGAATAAATAGTATTCTCATCAACCTGTAAAGGAGCGTCAGTATCCAACCACTTTTTGCAGCCACTAAGCGAAAGCATGAGTACTGCAGCGGCCAGCAAATAAAT
>DATDIX010000326.1:0-79638 GCA_036520835.1 Chitinophagaceae bacterium
AAACTGCTTTCCCCTGGTCTTCATGTATCTCTGTATAAATAGTGCCTGCCGGGGTTAAATGATCTTTCCCAAATTCTGCGATGGCTTTATAGAACAGCAATGCGTCGGTATCCGGAACAAATAAAGCGGTATACGGTTCATAGTTCAATACATTAGGCTGCATTTGCTGCTTATCTTTTTCAGGGATATAAGGAGGATTACTGATAATAATATCGAAGGACGGGAGTTTGTCTCTTTTTTCTTTATCCAAAAAATCAAGCAAAAGAAAATTGACATCGGCACCCAATGTGGCCGCATTTTTTTCAGCTACCTGCAGAGTTGCTTCACTTACATCACAACTCCATACTTCTGCTTTGCGCAGTTTTCTTTTTAAGAAGATAGGGATACAACCGCTGCCGCTGCCAATATCCAGTATGGAAAGTGTATCAACCGGGAATTTGCAGTTGGAAATAACCCATTCCATCAATTCTTCGGTTTCGGGTCTTGGTATCAATACATTTTTATCAACATAGAATTTCAACCCGCAAAACCAGGCTTCATTCAATACATATTGTACGGGCTCATGAGCCAGCAGCCTTTTGATAAATTCTTTTAGTTGCTGCTCCTGTTCAGGGTTTAGCTGTTTTTCTTTATAGGAAATGCGGTCAGTTTGTTTTGAGTCGGTGAGCCATTCTATCACCCAATTGCTGATGGCCGCAGCTTCTCCTTCTTCATAGATCATCCTTAATTCACCCGTGATTTTTGCAACTGCTTCCTGTATGGTCATGGCAGCAAACTTAATTCATTTACTTTTGCAACCCATGAGTCCGGTCATTCAAGGTCATACGGCAGAATTTTTTATGCATCGTTGCATAGAGCTGGCAAGATCCGGGATAGGATATGTTGCGCCTAACCCAATGGTTGGTGCTGTACTGGTGCATGATAATAAAATAATAGGCGAGGGCTATCATGAAAAGTACGGGGAAGCGCATGCAGAAGTTAATTGTATCAACCAGGCAATTCAAAAGGGATACAGTGGCCTGATCGCCGGATCAACGATCTATGTTTCCCTGGAACCCTGTGCTCATTACGGCAAAACTCCTCCTTGCGCTGATCTGATCATCCGGCATAAAATTCCCAAAGCAGGTATTGGCTGCCGTGATCCTTTCAAAGAGGTGGATGGAAAGGGAATTGAAAAACTGGTAAAAGCAGGAGTGGAGGTGGAAACAGGAATATTGGAAGAAGAATGTAAGGCGTTGAATAAACGGTTTTTCATTTTTCATGAGCAGCACCGTCCTTATATTATTTTAAAATGGGCGCAGACGGCTGATGGAAAGATAGCGGCCCCCTCCAAACCTCCCCCGAAGGGGGAGGCTTACGATGACTCTGATAACAGGAGATTATTTATAAGCAATGAATACACTAACCGGTTGGTGCATAAATGGCGAAGTGAAGAAGCATCTATACTTGTGGGCACCAATACCGTGATCAATGATGATCCGGAACTGACTACAAGGTTGTGGCCCGGTAATTCTCCTGTAAGACTGATCGTTGATATGCATTTGCGCTTGCCTGTATCATTAAAAGTATTTAACCAGGCTGCCCCAACTATTATTTTCAATACTAAAAAGCATTCAAAAGAAGCAGAATGGTCGGCTCCCTCTCCTTCGGAGAGGGTCGGGGTGAGGTTGTTGCATTACCAGGTAACGGAAGATGTGAGTTTGGTACACCAGGTCATAAATGCTTTATGCCAGTTAAAAATTCAAAGTGTGATAGTAGAGGGCGGTGCAAAGTTGCTACAGTCATTTATTGACCGGGGGATGTGGGATGAAGCGAGAGTAATTAAGAATTCGGAATTAAAAATTAAGAATGGATTGGCTGCTCCGGAATTGGGAAAAGTATTAAAGGTCAGTGAACAAAAGATCTTTTCAGATACAATAGAAATACTTAAACCCGTAAGCTGAGTGAGCGGCCCCGATTATTATAATACAATAGAAAAACCTTCCGTAGCCGAATTCAAAGACCGGGGCAGTAAATTCATTGCCTATACCTTTCCCATTGCAGACATTAATGAGTTCAAAGAAAAGCTGGCGGAAGTGAAGAAAGAGCATCCGAAAGCCACGCATCATTGTTTTGCTTACCGGCTGGGCCTGGATGGCAATAATTTCCGGGTAAGTGATGATGGGGAGCCATCAGGTTCTGCCGGCCGGCCGATACTCGGGCAAATAGACAGCAAACAGGTAACAAATGCGCTGATCATTGTGGTTCGCTATTTCGGCGGAACATTATTGGGTGTGCCGGGGTTGATCCATGCATACAGGTCTGCGGCTGCATTGGCGCTGCAGGTCATACCGGTTGTACAAAAACCGGTTGAGATTGATTATTCGTTGCAGTTTGATTATACGATGATGAATGAGGTAATGACGATCGTGAAGCAATGTAATTGCACGGTACTTAGCCAGGAGACGCAATTGTTTTGCAGGATGGAGATAGGCATACCCAGGAACAGGATGGAGGAGGTGTTGTATAAACTGAAAGATGTAAGAGGGGTAGTGGTGGAGAAATGCTAATCGCTTAATTTTTAAACCTCCCGCTAACCACCAACTCTTTACTTCCCGCTTCATACTTATAAAACCCTTCTCCGCTTTTCACACCAAGCTTGCCGGCTGTTACCATATTAACCAATAAAGGACAGGGAGCATATTTGGGATTGCCGAAACCATCATGCAATACGTTTAATATAGAATGACAAACATCCAAACCGATAAAGTCAGCCAGTTGCAAAGGCCCCATCGGGTGGGCCATGCCGAGTTTCATGACTGTATCTATTTCTTCTACGCCGGCCACACCTTCATACAGGCTATAGATCGCTTCATTGATCATCGGCATTAAAATTCGGTTGGCGATAAAGCCGGGATAATCATTCACAACGCAGGGCACTTTGCCCAATTGTTTACTTATCTCCATTATTTTTTCTGTCACTTCTTTGGACGTAGCATACCCGTTGATGATCTCCACCAATTTCATGACCGGTACCGGGTTCATAAAATGCATACCGATCACTTTATGGGCACGGCCGGTGGCGGCTGCGATCTTTGTAATAGAGATGGAAGAAGTATTAGTAGCGAGGATAGCTTCTTTCGGAGCCAGCGAATCTATTTGTTCAAATATCTCCAGCTTCAATTTTGTATTTTCTGTAGCGGCTTCAACGACAAGGTCAGCATTTTTTACACCTTCCGCCATATTAGAATGTGCCGTAATATTTGCCAGTGCTGCTTTTTTCTGTTCTTCTGTTGCCGTGCCTTTGGCGATCTGCCTGTCAAAATTCTTACTAATGTTGCCAATTGCCCTGTCTAACTGGGCCAGCGATACATCCACGATATTTACTTTAAAACCTGCCTGTGCAAAGACGTGAGCAATACCATTGCCCATGGTACCTGCACCGATAACGGAAACGTTGCCCCCGAAATTTGTCATATAGTTGAATTTTTCCTGGTCCCCTAAAGGGGAGTTTTTGAAAACTCACTTTGGAGAGAGGGTGAATGATAAAATTGTTTCAGCAAAAGTAAAACTCCGGTCGATTATCCTGACGAAGAAATTTTCCTTAACCCTTAAAAAGGAATTATTAGAAAATTCCTTACAGCACACATGCTAATATAAGTTGATGAATAATGGGCAGAACGATGAACGGAGCGTCGCAACGAAGCTCAATCAGGGAATAGAAGCTGGTAAAACAATTAATAAACTAACTGCTTTAAAGAGGCATAGAAATGAATAATATCTCTCCGATCTAAGTTCCCCTTTAGGGGACAGGGGTTTCCTACTTATTCTTAAAATCTCCCCGCTTCCATGCCTGGATGAATTCGGACCATGCAGCAGGGTTGAAGATGTTCATTGGGGGAATTTGCCCGGAATAGACAGCTTTTTTAGCAATGTTATTGAACTGCATAGAGGTGGCTTCCTGGCCATCACCCGGGGTTGATTTCATTAATATCCGCCGCTTGGCCTCATCGGTATTTCTCCTGGCTATCTCGATATCATCGTCCGGCACTTTAGCATTGACAAAATCACGGGCAAACTGTTCCGGCGTAGGCCGCGGACGAATAATAGTGGCAGGAAGATAGACCGTATCTTCTACCATTAATTGCACCACGCTGTATTGGTTGCCGTCAAGGGTGCGTGGAATATCGATCGTTTTTGGTTTATAGCTTACGTGGGTAAATTCGATCTGGTCGCCTTTTAATACCACAATAGAAAAAACTCCCTGGTTATTGGTGATCGTTCCGCGGTTTTGGCCTTTTACCATAACACTTACCAGGGGAATACCGACAAGGCTGTCCGCTGTCATGATGACGCCATATAATTGAACCACAGAGTCACGGGCTGTTTCAAACTGTGCTTTGGCGGTAGCAGGAATGATAAATAAAGCGATGGCAGTATAAAGTAAAAATTTCTTCATCGGGGTCCCAAAATTAAGCACAAGTTGTGTAATTAAGCCAACAAATTAGGGTGCGGAGTGGTTACCTTTGCAGTCGGAATTCTAATTTAACATAAGCTTTGAATATGACAGAAGAAAAAGTACTGGAGGCCCTCAGTAATGTGCAGGAACCTGATCTTGGAAAAGACATTGTGACCCTGAAAATGGTAAAGGATATAGTGATCGAGAAATATTATGTTTCCTTCACTGTCGTGCTGACAACACCCGCCTGCCCCATGAAGGATCATATCAAAAATGCCTGCATTAACGCTATTAAGTTGCTGGTGCATAAAGATGCAGTGGTAAAAGTGAATTTTACTTCTAATACTACTACCCGCCGGGCCGATGACAGGGCCGTATTACCGAAAGTAAAAAATATCATTGCCGTTGTAAGCGGAAAAGGGGGAGTGGGTAAATCAACAGTTGCTGCCAATCTTGCGTTGGCCATTGCAAAGAGCGGGGCAAAAGTGGGTTTGATGGATGCAGATATTTATGGCCCGAGTGTGCCGATCATGTTTGGTGTTCGCGGAGAAAGACCCCTGATGATAGAAGTGGGCGGAAAAGGAATGATAGCGCCTTTGGAAAGATATGGTATCAAACTGATCAGTATTGGTTTGCTGGTTGATGAAAAGAGTGCAGTTGTATGGAGGGGGCCGATGGCCAGCAGCGCCATCCGGCAATTTATTACCGATGTGTATTGGGATGAACTGGATTACCTGATCGTTGATATGCCACCGGGTACCGGCGATATTCATTTGACATTAATGCAAACGGTTCCGGTTACCGGGGCTGTTATCGTAACCACCCCACAGGATGTGGCGCTGGCAGATGCGAAAAAAGGTATTGCCATGTTCGGGCAGGCGCAATTAAATGTGCCCGTGATCGGCTTGGTAGAGAATATGAGCTATTTCACCCCGGAGGAGTTGCCTGATAATAAATATTACATTTTTGGAAAAGATGGCGGCAAACGTTTGGCGGATGAATATGATCTTCCCTTCCTTGGTCAGATACCGCTGGTACAAAGTATCCGGGAAGGTGGCGATACCGGTGTTCCCATCATGATGAGCGATGATCATATCACCAAAAAAGCATTTGAAGAATTTGCCTCGCTTGTAGTAAGAGGTATTGCTATGCGCAATGCAAACATAGATACAGCAAAAGTTGTGGAAACTGTGGGCTGACAGGGTGAATGAATTTCTTTGCTGATAAAAGACGCTGTTGTAAATAACAGCCTCTTTTATGTACGGAAGTTCACAGGCAGGTATTTCTATACTAAAACTAACCCGGGTATGCTGTTAATGAAATGGCTCCTTATATTCTTCGTGTAAAGGACAGTCCCATCGTTACAGAGTTGTTCTCATTGGGATAACTGTACAGGTTGAAAACATTTCTTTTATCTGCACTTTTCTTATTCATCACCAGGTTAATGGTACTGGTAACAATAGTAGTTGTTCCTAATGCAATGTTTGCATACGACAGGTTATTTTGGTTTTTGTAAGAGGTCGTTACCTCGCCTCCGTTGAACAGGGGTTCAGTTGCTGTTTTTTTGATATTCGCAGCACCCAGGATAACTTGTCCTGTTCCGGCGATAAGACCCATATAGGACAAAGTCCGGTTATGCTTATAACGGTTTGACAAATTCGCCAGGGTAATAGCGATGTTGACGCCACCGATAACCCCTGAAGAAATACCATATCCGGTTTTAATATCTGCATAGCTGGTCTCATAGGAAGGGGGAGGGCCATAGGCCGGTTGTATCATCGCACATTCTTCCAGTGTCAACCCATATTCTTTTGCCCAGGCTTCAATGACAGGTTCATTCATGTCAGCAATAAAATCATATTGATGTTCTGCATTGATCTCTTCGGCAATTTCACGCCCCTTTGTTTGTTCGACCAGGTAGCCTACTGCGCAAATATTGCCGTCAGCATCAATAAAGCAGGGTCTTCTTTCACCGGGGTAATCGCGGTTTACCGGGAATTTACCGGCTAGCATATATTGATGCAGGATGTCAAGAATAGATGACCTGTTAGCCTGTTGAGTATTGGTAAGGCCCGCGGGGGGAGCATTACGCAACAACTGCTCAACATAGGAAAGATGGGTTTGAATGCGTAACATCTCGTTTGTTGATGCATCCGGCAGTGTGCCGAAAGCAGCTACATAACTTTGATCGTGGAGCACAGGATTTATTTCCTGTAATTTCTGTTGAGACAAACCAGTTCCGGAAAGAAACAGCAGGGATGTGTAAAAGATAAATTTCTTCATGGCAAATCGTTTTACAACCTGACAACCGGTGTTGTAAAAACGTTGCACTCTCTTTCATAAAGGAAATCTGTAATTTAGCCGGATGTACAGTCTTCCATATTATAAAGAGAAAGATGCAGAAGTGGTAAAGCAGTTTATGAGGGACCATCCCTTTGCATTTCTTTCCGGCAGCAATGCAGGCAATATGCCGGTGGCCACCCAGGTACCTGTATTCATTGATGAAAAAGACGGCAAACTTTTCCTGACAGGTCATATTATGAGGAATACAGACCATCATAAGGCGTTCCTGGAGAACCCCAATGTATTGGCTGTATTCACCGGGCCGCATACTTATGTAAGCGCAACCTGGTATGATAACCCGTCGCAGGCCTCCACCTGGAATTATATGAACGTGCATGCAAAAGGGATCATCCGTTTTGGCGATGAAGCGGCATTGATCAGTATACTCAAAAGGCTTACCCTTCATTACGAGAGTAATAATACACAGTCATCCACTGTATTTGATAATTTGGCGGAAGGATACCGTAACCCTTTGATGAAAGCCATTGCTGCCTTTGAAGTGGAAGTGACGGAAATGGATCATGTGTTTAAGTTAAGCCAGGACAGGGATGAAAAAAGCTATGATAATATCATCGAAAGGTTAAAAAAGCAGGGTGGTGATGGCAAAGAGATCGCAGAACTGATGGAAAAAAGAAAATCAAAAGTGTTTCCATCATGACAAAATCATACTACTTTATTTTTATTCTATTCTTTATGTCTTGTTCAAACACTAAGCAGCTTGACAGTTCCCCTTTAGGGGCGGAGGGGTTTGATAAACAGGGGCATCGTGGCTGCCGTGGCCTGATGCCGGAGAATACTATCCCGGCTATGCTCAAAGCGTTGGACCTTGGGGTAACAACACTGGAACTGGATGTGGTAATCACAAAGGATAAAAAGGTGATCTTGTCACATGAGCAATGGTTTGGTGAAGAAATAACGACAAAGCCGGATGGTAGCTATATGGGTGTAAGGGAAGAAAGGAAATTCAATATTTACTGGATGACCTATGAACAGACAAAGGATTTTGATGTTGGCATGAAGCCGCATCCCCGGTTCCCACAACAGCAAAAGATGAAAGCGGTCAAACCCCTGCTCAGCGATGTAATTGACAGTGTCAACGGGTATATGAAAACGGGCAAGCGGGCTTTTCCTTATTATAATATTGAAACGAAAAGCGATCCTGAGTTTGACGGGGTGTTCCAGCCGAAACCGGAAGAATTTGTAGAACTATTGATGGCAGTGATAAAGGGAAAGGGGATAGAGGATCATGTGATCATTCAGTCATTTGACTTCCGGACATTGCGATACCTGCACCAAAAATACCCGCATGTCAGGACGGCCATGCTGATCGAAGATTATGATAAACGTGAATTGGATGAACAGGTGAAAGACCTCGGATTTACTCCGTCAGTGTATAGCCCCGCACAGGAACTGGTCAATGAGAAATTGGTAAAGAAATGTCATAAGCAAAAAATGAAGATCATTCCGTGGACAGTAAATGAGAAAGAAAAGATAGAGGAGTTAAAGAAGATGGGAGTGGACGGGATCATTACGGATTATCCGAATTTGTTTAATGAGTAATGTCCAGCCATTCTTCTGCATTTTTGTATAATAATTTCTTTGCAGTTTTTTTACCCAGTTTCATTTTTTCTATTAGTTTACCCGGGTGATGTTCGCCAAGCGGAAAGGGATAATCACTGCCCAGGCAAATTTTATCTTCCCCCATCACATCCATTAAATATTCCATTGTCTTCTTATCATGTACTAAACTATCCACCCAAAATTTCCCGATATAATCCCGTGGATTGATCGTATTATCAACAGCTACGAGGTCAGGTCGTACATCAAAACCGTGTTCAATTCTACCGATAGTAAAGGGGAATGAACCGCCGCCATGTGCAAAAGCTACCCGCAGTTTTGGAAATGTTTCAAACACGCCGCCAAATATCATGGAGCAAATAGCCCTTGAAGTTTCAGCCGGCATTCCTACCAGCCAGGGCAGCCAGTATTTCTGCATCTGGTTTTCACCCATCATCTCCCAGGGATGAACAAATAAGGCACAACCCAATTCTTCCGCTGCTTTATAGAAAGGAAAGAATTCTTTTTCCGACAGGTTTTTCCCATTGATATTAGAACCTATTTCAAGTCCCGGCATCTTTAACTCTTTCACACAACGCTCCATTTCTTTTATAGCTTTATCAATATCCTGCAAGGGAACAGTGCCTAAACCGATAAAGCGTTTTGGTTCTTTGGCTACTATTTCTGCAATGTGATCATTAAAAAACCTGGATGTCTCAGCACCATCAGCAGGCTTTGCCCAGTAATTAAATAAAACAGGAATAGTTGAAAGTACTTGTACCGTTACTTCTGTTTCGTCCATTTCTTTTATGCGTACATCTTCTTTGAAGCAATTATCTTCCACTACCCGGAACAGTTTATCGCCTTTCATCATGCAGGCTTCACAGTTCCGGTGTTCTAAATGAATGAATTCACCATAGCCAAACTTCTGTGCCCAGTTCGGCATGTGTTCAGGCATGATGTGAGTGTGGATGTCTATCTTCATGAGTCAACGGTTACTGGTTTTAAAACGAAATTTATAACGAGTAACGGTTGTTACTCCCCTTTAGGGGCTGGGGGTTTCGTAGGCGGCTCCATCACCGTTCCGCATTTTTTGCAGGTACGAAGGTCAGTGCTTCCCCAGAATTTTTCCATGACAGGCGGCAATTGTTTTACAATATCTTTTACAAACAGGACATCTTCATGTAATTTGTTCCCGCAGTTTTCACAAAACCACAGGAAAGCATCTTTTTCTTCTTCTTCATCCTCTCTTACTTTTTCTATCACCAACCCGACAGTATTTGGGCCGCGTTGTGGCGAATGAGGAGTTTTGGGTGGTAATAAGAACATATCACCTTCATTGATGGGTATAGATTTAGGTACTCCCTCATCAATTATTTTTAATACAATATTGCCTTCCACCTGGTAATAGAGTTCTTCGCTTTCATTGTAATGATAATCTTTACGGGCATTGGGTCCGCCGACCACCATCACGATAAAATTCTCAGCGTCCTTATATATACACTGATTGCCAACCGGCGGTTTCAGCAGGTCGCGGTGCTCATCTATCCATTTTTTTAAATTAAAGGGACTTGATACTGCCATACAGCAAAGTTTATTGTTTAATGAAATGATTTTAGTGAAGAAGGTATTTTTTCAAACCAGATTTCTACCTCGTATCCATCCGGGTCATAAAAGAAAACATAAGGCTCACCAGGGACAAATTCACCACTCTCTTTTATCTTCCCCCCGGCTTTTTTGATGGCTTTGATAACCGGGATTACCGCAGATGGTTTGGGTAACCTGAACCCGAAATGAAAACCTGGTTTTGTTTTGGCCGCTGTTTTTCCTTTTTCAAAAACAATGATATCCTTTGATCCGGGAGTTTGCACCTGGATAAAATTATCATAACAATACATTTCCTTAACGCCAAATATTTTTTGATAAAAAAGCGAAGACCTTTTTACATCTTTTACAGGTAAAGCAATATGGGTAAGTCCGAAAGTTCTTATCATATATCCTGGTAATACAACAGCGTTGTAGTGTGGCGAAAATTACAACTTTTTACCGTAGGTTTGACTTTATGAATCTCTCCCTCGAAGGTAAGTATGCGGTCATTTGCGGCAGTACACAAGGTATTGGTTTGGCGATTGCTGAAGAACTGGCTTTGCTGGGGGCCAGTTGCACATTGATAGCAAGAAATGAAACCGCATTGAAAGCAGCCGTTCATAGTTTGGATATTGCTTTGCGGCAGGAACATGGTTACCTGGTCGCTGATTTCACCAAACCTGATGAATTAAAGCGGATCATTGTTGCGCATGTTCAGCATCACCCGGTTCATATCCTGGTCAATAATACCGGAGGCCCTCCCGGCGGCCCGATCACGGAAGCCTCAGAGGAAGCATTTTTAAATACATTCAATCAGCACCTGGTCTGTAATCATATTTTAGCAAAGGCGGTCATCCCTTCTATGAAAAAAGATAATTATGGCCGCATTATCAATATTATCTCTACTTCTGTAAGAATTCCGTTGAAAAACCTGGGCGTATCCAATACGATCCGTGGCGCTGTAGCCAGCTGGGCCAAAACAATGGCCAATGAATTGGGTGAATATAATATCACAGTGAATAATGTACTGCCCGGTTTCACCCGTACACAACGCCTGGATTCGATCATTGTTAATATGGCAGCAGCTAAAAAGATCACAACAGCAGATGTGGAAAAGGAAATGCAACAGGAAGTGCCGGCCAAAAGATTTGCCGAACCTTCTGAAATAGCAGCGATGGCTGCATTCCTGGCTTCCCCTGCGGCATCATATATAAATGGAGTCAGTATTCCCGTTGACGGAGGAAGAACAGGATCAATATAGTTGTTATCGGTAACCAGTAACCGGCAACCAGTAACCAGTAATATGAACCTTTCAGTATATAACGATATTCAGAATTTTATCGGTGGAATTTTTCAACCTCCACGGTCAGGAAATTATTTAGATAATATTAATCCTGCTACCGGGGAATTGATCGGTAAGATCCCTGACAGTAGTGCAAAAGATATTGAAGAAGCTGTGCTTGCGGCAAAAAAAGCATTTCCGGAGTGGTCGGTTACCCCGGTTGAAAAAAGGTTTCAACTGCTGAATCGTATCGCGGATCTTATAGATGAGCATTTGGATGAATTAGCGATGGCCGAGACAAATGATAATGGCAAACCTCTTTGGTTAAGTAAAAAGGTAGATATCCCACGGGCCTCTGCCAACTTCCGGTTTTTTGCAACAGGCATTATGCATTTTGCTACCGAGAGTCATAATATGGAAGACAAAGCGGTTAATTATACTTTGCGTCAGCCCATTGGTATAGTGGGTTGTATTTCTCCCTGGAATCTCCCTTTATACTTATTCACCTGGAAAATAGCCCCGGCATTAGCTGCAGGCAATTGTGTTATTGCCAAACCTTCGGAAGTGACACCGGTTACTGCTTATCTTTTGTCACATATTGCTAAAGCAGCAGGACTACCTGATGGGGTATTGAATATCGTTCATGGCACAGGAAATGTAACAGGCGAAGCCATTGTAAAAGATCCGGATGTTAAAGCTATTTCCTTTACAGGAAGTACCAGGGCCGGGGAAAGGATCGCTTCTTTAGCAGCGCCAAAATTCAAAAAACTATCACTGGAACTTGGGGGAAAGAACCCGAATATCATTTTTGCTGATTGCGACTGGGAAAAAATGATGAATACTTCTATCCAGTCTTCTTTCAGTAACCAGGGAGAAATTTGTTTATGCGGCAGCAGGATATTGGTAGAAGAAAGTATCTACGAAAAATTTAAAAAAGAGTTTGTTGAAAGGACAATGCAATTAACGGTCGGTGACCCGGTGGATGCTGGTTCAAAACAAGGCGCTATTGTCAGCAAGGTCCATTATGAAAAGATCATCCGTTGTATTGACATAGCCCGGCAGGAGGGGGGCAAAGTATTGTGCGGGGGCAACGCGGTAAAATTAAAAGGAAGATGCGCCAATGGATATTTTATTGAACCAACGGTGATTGAAGGATTGGGCCCTGCCTGCCAGACCAACCAGGAAGAAATTTTTGGACCCGTTGTTACCTTGCAGTCGTTTAAAACAGAACAGGAAGCGTTGCAATTAGCCAATGCAACAAGTTATGGATTGGCAGCCACCATCTGGACACAGGACATTTCAAAAGCCAACCGGGTGGCGGCAAAAGTTGAAAGTGGTATCATCTGGATAAATTGTTGGTTACTTCGTGACCTGCGAACCCCGTTTGGTGGATTAAAGAACAGCGGTGTTGGCAGGGAAGGTGGTTGGGAAGCCTTGCGATTTTTTACAGAAGCAAAAAATGTTTGTATACAATTATAATTATGGCTGATATCATTCATACAGGAAACGCTGCTGCACCATTGGGGGCTTACCCCCATGCAAGAAAAGCAGGAGGCCTGTTATTTCTTTCTGGCATTGGCTCCCGTGATCCAAAAGACAATTCCATTCCAGGGTTGGAATTGGATAAAGACGGGAACATTGTAAAATATGATATTGCCGCAGAATGTCATTCCGTGTTTGCGAATGTAAAAGCTGTGCTCGAAGCCAGTGGCAGCAGTTGGGATAAAATTATTGATGTGACCGTTTTTCTGACCAATATGAAAAAAGATTTCCCCGTTTACAATAAGATATACGCTGAATATTTTACAACCGTGCAGGCATGCCGGACAACTGTGGAGGTAAAGAGTTTGCCCACACCGATCGCCATCGAATTAAAAGTTATTGCAACAGTCTGAGAGGTTTTCGATTAACAGGATAATTGAATGTATGAATTTTGAGAATACTTTAAAATTTGCGAAAGAATCAGATGCGAATGATCCTTTAAAAAATTATCGGGAACGATTTTATATTCCTCAGCATAATGGCAAAGACTGCATTTATCTTACCGGCAATTCACTCGGCCTGCAACCAAAAACGGTCAAAGGATATATAGACCAGGAACTGGATGATTGGGCAAAGTTTGGCGTGGAAGGTCATTTTCATGCCAGGAAACCCTGGATGCCATATCATGAGATATTCCCTGCACAATTATCAAAGATCGTGGGTTGCCTGCCGCATGAAGTCGTGGTGATGAACCAGCTTACCGTGAACCTGCATTTACTGATGGTTAGCTTTTACCGGCCCACCCTCCAGCGTTATAAGATCATTTGTGAAGCCAAAGCATTTCCTTCCGATCAGTATGCATTTGAATCGCAGGCAAGGTATCATGGTTTTGATCCTGCTGATGCCGTGATCGAAGTTTTTCCCCGTGAAGGTGAGTATACCCTGCGAACAGAAGATATATTATCAACTATTCAGCAACACGGAGAAAGTATTGCTGTGGTTTTATTTGGTGGCGTGAATTATTATACAGGCCAGCTTTTCGAAATAAAGACAATAACAGACGCAGCGCATAAAGTTGGCGCTTATGCAGGTTTTGATCTCGCCCATGCTGCCGGTAATGCAGCATTGCGGCTGCATGACTGGAATGTTGATTTTGCCTGCTGGTGTTCTTATAAATACCTGAATAGCGGTCCTGGCGGCGTAGCCGGAGTGTATATTCATGAAAAGCATGCAAGGAATAAAGAATTACCCCGTTTTGCAGGTTGGTGGGGATATACCAAGGAAACAAGGTTTAAAATGGACAAGGGTTTTGAAGCGATACCAACGGCCGAAGGATGGCAGTTGAGCAATGCTCCTGTATTATCCATGGCGGCTCACAAAGCATCGCTGGATATTTTTGATGAGGTTGGGATGGAAAAACTGCTTGCAAAAAGTAAAAAGCTCGCAGGGTATCTTCATTTTGTATTGGAGGATATCAATGTCCGGTTAAAACATAAAGCGGTCGAAGTGATCACTCCTTCTGCAGAAAAGGACCGCGGCTGCCAGGTATCGATGCTGATGCTGGAAAAAGGGAAAGAAATATTTGACGCTTTGAATAAGCAGGGTGTTATTGCCGACTGGAGGGAACCCAATGTGATACGGGTGGCGCCGGTGCCTTTGTATAATTCATTCGAAGATGTATGGATATTTGGTAATATCATTGAAACGATATTGAAGAATTGATATGAAAAAAGATGTTGTCATAGTCGGCGCGGGCCTGGTGGGTTCATTACTTTCTATTTATTTGTCCAAACGGGGATACAAAGTAAAAGTGTATGAACGAAGAGGTGATATGCGAAATGAGGCAATGAGTGCCGGCCGTTCGATCAATCTTGCTTTAAGCGACCGAGGCATCAAAGCGCTGGAAGAAGTGGGTATTATGGATGCTATTCGTGAAATAGCGATCCCGATGCATGGCCGTTTTATTCATAACCTGGATGGAACTACAAATCTTCAGCCCTATGGTAAACAAGGCCAGTACATCAATTCCGTTTCGAGGGGCGAACTGAATAAAAAATTAATGGACCTGGCGGAACAACAAGGAACAGAAATTTATTTTAATCACAAATGTTCTTCGATAGACTGGAAGACCAATACGATCTCTTTTGAGGCTACTGACCACTCACCACTGACCACTTATCCTTTCGAACTTCTTTTCGGATCTGATGGCGCCTACTCGGCTGCAAGATTACAGCACCAGTTGCAGCACAACAGGTTTCAATACCAGCAATACTATATTGATTACGGCTATAAGGAGCTGACCATTCCTCCTGCCGCCGATGGTAGTTTCCGGATGGAAAAAAATGCGTTACATATATGGCCAAGGGGAAATTATATGCTGATCGCCCTGCCAAATATTGATGGCAGTTTCACCTGTACATTATTCTTTCCTTTTGATGGGGAGCCTTCCTTTGCTTCTTTAACAACAAAAGAAAAGCTCAGGTCTTTTTTTGAAAAAACGTTTACAGATGCACTACCCCTGATGCCGGCGCTGGAAGAGGAGTTCTTTGCTAACCCGACTTCTTCATTAGTGACCGTTAAATGCTATCCATGGATACGGGAAGATAAGTTTGCTTTGATAGGTGATGCAGCTCATGCCATTGTTCCTTTTTTCGGGCAGGGGATGAACTGCGGTTTCGAAGATTGCTCGGTCTTAAATGGCCTTATTAATGAGTATGGGGAAGACTGGTCGGCTATTTTAGACAAATACCAGCAAATGCGAAAACCTGATGGGGATGCAATTGCTGAATTAGCGCTGAATAATTTTATCGAGATGCGGGATAAAGTAGGTGACCCGAAGTTTTTATTGCAGAAAAAGATAGAAGCAAGACTGCATGAGAAATATCCCGGCAAATGGATACCGGCTTATGCGCAGGTAACATTCAGCCCGCAGATCCGTTATTCCGACGCTTTCCGCAATGCCGTGCGGCAGGAAGCGATCATGCAACAGGTAATGGCAGCATCAAATATCAATGAGCTTTGGGATGATGACGGGCTGCACCAAAAGATCATTCAGAAGATAAGTATTTGAGGTTTGAAGTTTGGGGTTCTTAACATCGAACCTCAAACTTCAAACTTCTAACTGTATTTTTGCCTCATGACCCGAAAGCAACTCGTTGATCAAATCTTTAAAAAGAGATCTTACCTCTGTGTTGGGTTGGATACCGACATCACCAAAATCCCCAAACATCTCTTATCATCGCCTGACCCGGTGTTTACATTCAATAAAGCGATCATTGATGCAACAAAGGACCTTTGCGTGGCCTATAAGATCAATACCGCTTTTTATGAAGCATTGGGAGTAAAGGGATGGGAGGCCATGGAGAAAACCGTGAACTATATCGGCTACGATCATTTTAAAATAGCTGATGCCAAAAGAGGAGATATCGGTAATACTTCATCCCAATATGCCAAAGCCTTTTTTGAAACCCTGCCTTTTGATTCGGTAACGGTGGCTCCGTATATGGGAGAGGATAGTGTAAAACCATTTTTAGAATATGAAGGCAAATGGGCTATCGTTTTAGGATTGACCTCTAATAAAGGGGCTAACGATTTTGAGTTGCAAAAAACCAGTGATCAGTTTTTATATGAGAAGGTGCTGACCACTGTCTCCAAATGGGGAAGCCCTGATAACTTAATGTTTGTTGTTGGCGCCACGCAGGCTTCTGCATTTACCAATATAAGAAAATTAACTCCAGATCATTTCTATCTCGTTCCAGGTGTAGGTGCACAGGGGGGTAGCCTGAAAGAGATCTCTGAAAAAGCAATGATAAAAGACACTTCGGCTAACGCTCAGTGTGGCTTGCTGGTAAATGCCAGCCGGGCTATTATTTATGCTTCGGATAAAGAAGATTTTGCTGAGCAGGCAAAGGCCGTTGCTCAACAGTACCAGCAAGAAATGAAGTCATATCTTAAATGACTTGATCCTCCTGAACACTAAAACAGCGGGGTCTTTGGTTTGCCGGGTGCAAAACTTCCTACCGGCACCGTGTACCATGATCTTATCTGGTAAACCATTCTGCCAGCTGATATAGCAGGATCGGTTTTCAATAACTTTTCAACTTCTTCTTTTGTTTCGCAATCAAAAATAAAAATACCCTGCCAGTCGCCTTCTTCACCAAATGGCCCGGCCACTTTTACTTTTCCTTCCATGTACAATTTTTGAATATTGGCTAAGTGACCTGCCTGAATCTTAGCAGCAGTGACCGAATCCTGTGACCTGTTATCACCTTTAGTAAGCAATACAAACCAGTATTGCCTGATCTGGGGCTCAGGGTTTTTAGAAGCCGGTTTTTGCTGGCCAAAAACAGCCTGGCTTATCAATATTAAAATAAGAATGCTGATGCTTGTTCTCTTCATACACTTAAATTTTATTCAAAATATAAATTCTGCACCAGATAGTTTGCTGAATAGCGATAAAGGCGTACAAGAGTGCGACGCAACCGGAAATCATCAGGGCGAAACTGCCGGGTTACAAAAACAATAAACAGCAAACTAGGAACTTTCTAATACCTTTGCGGCAACAAAAAATTCGATTGCAATATGGCGGCCCGTACAGATAATTTTACCAGCCCTGATTATTTCCAGGTGGATGAACTATTGACTGAGGAGCAGAAACTGATCCGTGAATCCGTTCGTAATTATGTCAAGAAAGAAATATCTCCCATTATTGAAGAGTATGCGCAGAAAGCTGAGTTCCCGCAGCATATTGTAAAACAGTTAGGCGATCTGGGTTGCTTTGGCCCGACCGTACCTGTTGAGTATGGCGGTGGCGGACTGGATTATATTTCATACGGTTTAATGATGCAGGAACTGGAACGTGGCGATAGCGGCGTTCGTTCAACAGCATCTGTTCAGGGGTCATTGGTGATGTTCCCGATCTATGCTTATGGCAGCGAGGAGCAGCGAAAAAAATTTTTACCAAAGTTGGCCAGCGGGGAATGGCTCGGTTGTTTTGGATTGACAGAACCTAATCATGGAAGCGATCCGTCCAGCATGCTGACCAATTTCAAGGAAGCCGGCGATCATGTGATATTGAATGGCGCAAAGATGTGGATCAGTAATGCACCTTTTTCACAAGTAGCGGTAGTATGGGCAAAGAATGAACAGGGAGAGATTCATGGATTGATCGTGGAAAGAGGAATGGAAGGATTCAGCACACCTACCACGCATGGTAAATGGAGTCTTCGTGCATCGGCTACCGGTGAACTGGTCTTTGATAATGTAAAAGTGCCGAAGAAAAATATTTTTCCCAATGTAAAAGGGTTGAAAGGACCATTGGGTTGTTTGACAAAAGCAAGATATGGTATTGCCTGGGGTGCTATCGGCGCCGGTATGGATTGCTATGATACGGCTTTACGTTACAGTAAAGAAAGAGAACAGTTCGGCAGACCCATCGGTGGTTTTCAATTGCAGCAAAAAAAGCTGGCTGAAATGGTAACGGAGATCACGAAGGCGCAATTATTGAACTGGCGACTGGGCGCATTGATGAATGAAGGCCGTGCTACACCGCAACAGGTAAGCATGGCTAAAAGAAATGCCTGTGAGGTCGCTGCCAATATTTGCCGTGATGCCAGGCAGATGCTTGGGGGAATGGGTATTACCGGCGAGTATCCCGTGATGCGCCACATGATGAACCTGGAAAGTGTGATCACCTATGAAGGCACGCATGATATTCATTTGCTTATTACGGGTATGGACGTGACAGGGTTGAATGCATTTAAATAACCCCCTGTCCCCCTAAAGGGGAGACTTAGACCGAAACTTATTTTATTTTGCAGAAAGGTTCTTTAAAATAGTTAGCTGAATGATTGTGTTACCGGCTTAAGTTCCCTGATGATCTGCAGTTGCGTCGCACACTTCATCTGTAACAATTCTAATCATCAAAAAAAAGCAAATCGCTTCGATTTGATCGGAGTGGTTTTAAACACCCCTTTAGGGGGTTTGGGGGTATGAAAATTTTTCTCATCGGTTTCATGGGCTCCGGTAAGACCTACTGGGGGCGGCAACTGAGTCAAAAACTCAGCATCCCTTTTTTTGACCTGGATGAGCAACTGATCAATTCAGAAGGCCGGTCCATTAATGAGATATTTGAAAAATTCGGGGAGGAGTATTTCAGGCTGAAAGAAAAGGGAACGCTGCATATCATTACAGAAAGCCATGCTTCTTTTGTCATGGCCTGTGGGGGTGGTTCGCCTTGTTACTTTAATAATATCGAATACATGAACCAATCGGGTACCACCGTATGGATAAATACCCCGATACAGGTACTATTTAAACGGTTGTTGCAGGAAAAAGAGCAACGGCCCTTGCTTAAAGGACTTACGGATCAGCAACTGATGGGCTTTATCATTAAAAAGTATGCTGATAGAAAAATATTTTACGAACAAGCTGATATAATAATTGATGATGAAGAGATATCTCTTGATCATTTTATTGAAAAGGTATTTCATGCCTGACGAATTCATGGTTTGATGTTCTTTATATAACAACCTCAAACCCCGAACGATCATCTTCAACCTTCCGGTAATATGAACAGAAACTACCTTATCATTGGTTCACTCTCAGGCGCAATGGCAGTGGCGCTTGGCGCTTTTGGCGCACATGGGTTAAAAAAGTTCGTTCCCCCGGAAACAGTGGCCACCTTTCAGACCGGTGTGCAGTACCAGATGTATCATTCATTAGCTTTGATCCTGGCAGGTATCTTAGCGGAAAACTTTTCCAATAACTGGGTAAAGTGGGCAGGGTGGTGGTTTATTACGGGCATTGCCCTTTTCTCCGGTTCCCTGTACCTGCTTACGGCCATCAAAGCAACTGAGCAGGTAGGTTTAACAGGGATTGGGATCATTACACCTATTGGAGGTGTATTTTTTATTTTGGGCTGGTTGTTTCTTTTTATTGGAATAATTAAAAAGGACTGATCACAACGGGAGTGTCAGCGTGGTGATAGTACCGTTGTTGTTTTCGATCTCGTAAGTGCCGCCAATACTTTCCATCCGCCGGCTGATGTTCTTTAAACCATTCCCAAACTGCCGGATATGTTTCAGGTCAATACCGACACCGTTATCGGAGACAGTTATTACAAGATCCCGGTCTATACGGAATTCAATTTTGATCAGTGAAGCTTTTGAATGTTTCAGCGCATTATTCAGCGTTTCTTTTATGCATAAAAAAATATTACGGCGCTTATCCCCCGTTAGTTCCATGGGTGGGATGTGGTCAGGAGTGATAAACCTGCATTCAATGGGAGTGTTTTCAAAATATTCCAGTGCATAGGCCCGTATATATGAAACCAGGTTGTCCAGCGTGTCATTGCCACTATTCATACTCCAGATGATCGCATTCATTTTATTCAGTACTTCATCGGCAGAATGTGATATCTTATCTATTTCAACCGGCGTATTTTCTTTCATTTTATTACGGGCAATCTCACTCATCAGCCGGATAGCGGTCATGCCGGAGCCCAGTTCATCATGAATATCGGCCGATATCCTTTCCCGTTCCTGTTCCTGTGCTTTAAAGACCGCCAGCTCTTTTTCATATTCTTTCATCTGGTTCTCTGCTTTCAGCCTTTCTCTTTCACGGGCCTGTGCGATCAGTTGTTTCCTGTTCTTATGGTTGAGCGCCATCAGGAAGAACACGAGCTCAAGGAAAAGCCCCATTTCATAATAGAACAGCGATGATTTAAAAATGCCGGGAAAAGATTTTGCAAAATCGCCTGCCATAATGATGACCTGCGAAAGCAATGAGAAAACAAACAGGCAAAGATTGCCCCAGAAAAGATACCGGATCAGTTTATCATTCCAATGTCGCAGGCTATACACCAGGAAGATCAGCGTCAGTAACAGCAGCGACACTTTTGTAATATTCTCAATGGCATTTTCTACTACAAAATTATCCGTCAGGTAATGAAACCATGTATAGCCAGACATAGCAATGACCAGCAGGATAATCCCGGTAGCATACAACTTATAAAGGAAAGGATGTTGTGATTTGGTAGCCAGGTATTTTTGCATAAATACCATGTAGAACATGATGCCAAGACCCTGCAGGATAAAATCAAGGTAACCTTCCAGGAAATAACCGATATAAGTGGTGTGATAGATGAACATGGCTTTGGTCAGCAGCATGATGCCAAGAAAAAAAGCATAACCGGAATAATAGAGGAACTCCGGGTTAGCTCCCTGTAAAAAGCTGGCAATGGAAAAAAGGATCATCATCAGCAACAGTCCGCAAAAGACATAGGTCATCAGCTCGTTGTCATTGTGAATGCTATGCAATTCTGCCACGAAAGAATCCTGGTATTCGTTATTTATCAGCCGTGGCCGCATAGTATTGATATAGGTTTTTACAAAACCCAGTTCTGCCAGTATGGTTGCTGTATCGTGTGCCGGCAGTGAGATAAGGCGGTAGCCAATACTGTCAGGATTATCCGGCAGTATGCGGGGTATTTCTTCAAGCCTGTCATTTCTCAGGCGGTACAGGCTGATATGTTTGTAATAAAAACCCGGGAAGAAATAAATGCTAACGGTAGAGTCAGCGCTGTTGCAAATCCAGAAGCGCATAACCGCTTTTTTTGTGACATATTCGTTAGGGATGGCTTTTGCGTGTATCAATCCCGGTGAGAGGGGTAAAGAGGAGGAAAAAGATCCGGGCAGATCGGTCTTTGGACTGAGATAGGTCACACTCACATTTTTACTGATGCTTTTTACCAGCCGTATTTTGCTGATGTCAATGCATGACCGGGCTAGGCTGTCTTCCTGTTGTTGAGGGGCAAGTTGTGCCTGTGTATTGTTAAAAAATAAAGTGAAGCAAGCCGTAAGCAGAATAGAATATAAATAACCAGTTTTTTTCATGTGGTTTTGGCTGTGTTTCAAATGTAATATATCCCTTTTTGATTTTTATATCCCGGCAGTACCACTTTCAGGTATTTTTCAGCATAATAATAATACCGGGTCGCCGTTTTGTTAATGCCCGGTTCTGGCGGGGCTGTTTAGCCCGGAAACTTCAAACTATATTATCTTTGCTGCCATGTCCAATAAGAAGAAAAAGACCACTCCTAAAAAATCCGGGAATAAGACCCAGAAAACGGAAAGCGGGGGATTTAAACAGGAAAAAGAGGAAAGTATTGACTGGAAAGCCCTTGCCCGTGATGAACGCACCTGGAAAATAACAGGCGCCGTTTCATTGCTTGTATCATTGTTTCTTTTCATCGCTTTCATTTCATATTTCTTTACCTGGAGAAAAGACTACGATATCGTGTCCGGGAGCACCCCAATTCTTTTTGATAATTCGATACAGGCAAACAATCTTTTGGGAAAACTTGGCGCACTGTTTTCCCATTTTTTCATATTCAAAGGCTTTGGAATTGCCTCATTGTTGATCTGCACTTTCTTTTTTGTTGTGGGGGTTAACCTGCTGTTTAGCCGCAAAGTTTTTTCTATCTGGAAAAATCTGAAGTATGTAACTATTGGTGTGCTGGTTCTGTCCATTTCCCTTGCATTCGTTTTATCCGGAAGTGAATTCAGGTTCGGCGGCGGGGTAGGAGTAATGATCAGTGACTGGCTGGTGGACATTTTTGGTAATATCGGTACGGCAGCGTTATTATTCGTGGTGGCATTAGGTTATATTATCTGGCAATTCAATCCTGCATTTAACCTGCCTGCTAAAAAGATCGCCGGGCAACCTGTTGAAGAGGATAATGAACTTGCAACCGAAGAAGACGATGCTAAACTGATCATTGAAACGACCAGCAATTCTCTTAAAACCAAAAAGCAGGATGCCGGGATGATCCCGCTTACGACTGTTGAGCAGCCATTGCATGATCTGAAAATAATAGAGAAAGAAGAACCGGAGCCGGAACTGGAAGAGCAGGATACCATGGTTGAAAAAGAGATCGTAAGTGATATTCTTCATAAGCATGAACAGGGGCAGTTACTTGAATTATCACCGGTAGCCGAAGTAAAGGAAAATGGGTTAAGCTTTAAAGAAAGTAAGCCATCCGCCAGCGACCTGGAACTTGAAATTAAAACGCTGCCTGAAAAAGCGGAGGAAGAAGGGGAGGAGCAGGCATTTGAAAACCTGCCCCCGTATGAGCCAACACTTGATCTGCGGGATTACAAATATCCCACGCTGAGCTTGCTGGAAACACATGGCAGTGAAAAGATCATACAAGATGCCAATGAACTGGAGAATAATAAGAACCAGATCATCGCTACATTAAGAAATTATTCGATCGAGATACAGAAGATCAGTGCAACAGTAGGGCCTACCGTAACATTATATGAGATTGTGCCTGCCGCGGGTGTCCGTATATCAAGGATCAAGAACCTCGAAGATGATATTGCCCTAAGTCTTGCTGCATTAGGTATTCGTATCATAGCCCCTATTCCCGGTAAGGGAACCATCGGTATTGAAGTGCCAAATGTGAAGAAGACCGTGGTGAGCATGAAAACATTGCTGGCCTCTGACAAGTTTCAGCATAATACACATAGTTTGCCCATCGCCATCGGTAAGAAAATTGATAATGATAATTTCATTGTTGATCTTACCAGTATGCCACACTTGCTGATGGCGGGTGCTACCGGCCAGGGTAAATCGGTTGGACTGAATGCCATACTTGTTTCCCTGTTGTACAAAAAACACCCTTCGCAATTAAAACTTGTTCTGATAGATCCGAAGAAAGTGGAGCTGAGTGTTTATCGTCATATCGAGAAACATTTTTTAGCAAAGTTGCCGGGAGAAGAAGATGCGATCATCACCGATACCAAGAAAGTGGTTCATACCCTGAATGCACTTTGTATTGAAATGGATAACCGGTACGACCTGTTGAAAGAAGCCGGGGCCAGGAATATCAAAGAGTATAATGAAAAATTCATCAAGCGGAGACTGAACCCGCAAAAGGGGCATCAATACCTGCCCTTTATAGTGCTGGTGATAGATGAGTTTGCCGACCTGATCATGACAGCGGGTAAGGAGATCGAGATGCCGATAGCCAGGCTGGCGCAGTTGGCCCGTGCGGTAGGTATTCACCTGATCATTGCTACCCAGCGTCCGTCGGTTAATATTATTACCGGTACGATCAAAGCCAACTTCCCTTCCCGTATTGCTTTTAAAGTTTCGTCCAAAATAGATTCAAGAACGATCCTTGATATAGGTGGAGCTGAGCAACTGATCGGTAAAGGAGATATGCTGGTATCCCATCATGGCGAGCTGACCCGTTTGCAATGTGCTTTTGTGGATACACCAGAGGTGGAGGAAATTGTTGCATTTGTCAGTAAACAGCGGGGATACCCGCAGGCTTTTTTATTGCCGGAATACGTGGATGAAAAGGAATTAGAAGGGAAGGATTTTGACCTGTCAGACAGGGACTCATTATTTGAGGATGCCGCCCGGCTCATCGTTCAAAACCAGGTCGGTTCTACCTCTTTATTGCAACGCAGGATGAAACTGGGCTATAACCGGGCAGGCCGCCTGATGGACCAGTTGGAAGCAGCTGGTATCGTGGGCCCTAACCAGGGTTCCAAAGCAAGGGATGTACTGATAAAAACAGAAATGGACCTTCAGCAACATCTTGAAGCATTAGGTTAAAAGCAATAAGTAAAAACCTGTAGCTTGCAACCCGGTACATTGATTGGCTGTCTTTTACTGTAAATACTTACTTTTGCCCCCCGTTTAGACAGCTATAACGGGAATAAAAAAATAATATCAGTATGAAGAATTTATTCGCGGCAGTATTTTTTACAGTTTTAAGCTTTTCAGTTTTTGCGCAGGCCAAAAATGACCCTGAAGCCAAAAAGATATTGGATGCTGTCAGCGCCAAATTCAAAACCTTTACATCTGTCCAAGCTGGATTTTCCTATAAAGTAGAAGATGCAAAAGGCAAGGCTATGTCAACCAAGACAGGTACTATCTGGATGAAGGGTAACAAATACAAGGTCAGCTTTGGCGGGCAGGAAATATTCTCAGATGGTAAAACCGTGTGGAATTACGATAAATCGGCCAATGAAGTAACCATCAGTACCATTGATGCTTCAGGTAATGGGATCACCCCGCAGAAATTATTCACCAATTTTTATGATAAAGACTTTTTGTATGTATTGAATGGGGAAAAGAAGGTGGGTACAAAAACGATACAGGAAATCGAAATGACTCCTACCGACAAAAGCAAGAATTTTCACAAAGTGTACTTACAGGTGGATAAAGGGGCCAAAACAATTTACAGTACCCGGGTTTTGGAAAATGCAGGAAATAAATATACTTATACGGTCAGCAGCATGAAAACGAATGCAGCGATGGCTGATAATGTTTTTGTATTTGATAAGAAAAAATATCCCGGGGTAGAAGAAGTAGATCTGCGATAAAAATTGAAAACAATATGATTAAAGGGATCGGGGAAACTCTGATCCCTTTTGTTTTGCCTGTCAGGCAACGGCTTTCTTCAATTTAACCAGTTGCTGCAGCAATCCTTCCAGCAGATCAAGCTTCAGCATATTAGCACCGTCACTCAGTGCTTTGGACGGATCAGGATGTGTTTCGATAAATAGACCATTAGCACCTGTTGCAATAGCCGCTTTGGCTATCGTTCCTATTAATTGTGGATTGCCGCCTGTTATTCCTGATGTTTGATTGGGCTGCTGTAATGCATGGGTAACATCCATTACTACTGGCGTCCCATGTTGTTGCATCCAAGGAATATTGCGGTAATCAACTACCAGGTCCTGGTAGCCGAACGTGGTGCCTCTTTCCGTCAGGATGATCTTATCATTGCCGGCATTCCTTATTTTCTCTACGGCAAACTTCATAGCCGGGCCGCTCAGGAACTGGCCTTTCTTTACATTAACGATCTTCCCGGTTTCAGCAGCTGCGATCAAAAGATCTGTCTGCCTGCATAAAAAGGCGGGTATCTGGAGTATGTCAATATACTTTGCTGCTACCGCTGCTTCTTCATGTGCATGTATATCTGATGTGGTGGGCAATTTGTATTTGTCACCCACTTTTTTTACCAGGGCCAGTGCTGTTTCATCGCCAATACCCGTAAATGAATTGGCGCTTGTCCTGTTTGCTTTCCGGTAAGAAGCTTTGAAGACATACGGAATGCCCAGGTTCTTGCAAATTCCGGAGACCCTATCGGCCACTTCCATAATGAGTTCTTCACTTTCCACTACGCAGGGGCCGGCGATCAGGAAGAAATTTTTGTCGTCGTATGATTGGTTGCTAAAAAGGTCTTTAAGAAATTTTTCCATGCCGCAAAGATAAATGAAGTAATGGTCAGGGTTCCCTTATTTTGCTCTTTGCCTTTTTCCGGCTTATTTTGTAAAACAACTGCTTGTTATGATAAAAGAAAAGATCCTCGTTATTGGCGCCAGCGGACAGATAGGCGTGGAATTGACATTGGCCCTTCGTAAAATTTATGGTAATGCAAATGTGATAGCTTCTGATCTGCGGGAGGAAAATGAGCTGCTGAAAGGTACCGGCCCTTATGTAAGCCTGGATGCCATGAATGCAAAAATGCTGCACGTACAGGTGATCCGGCAAAACATCACACAGATCTATTTACTGGCAGCTATCTTATCGGCCACCGGTGAAAAAAACCCGCATCTTGCCTGGGGATTGAATATGCAGAGCCTGCTGAATGTGCTGGATATTGCAAGAGAGGAAAAGCTCAGCAAAATTTACTGGCCTTCCTCTATTGCAGTCTTCGGGCCTACTTCTCCTAAAAAAGATTGCCCGCAGCAGACCATCATTGAACCTACCACCGTGTATGGTATCAGCAAATATGCCGGCGAGTTCTGGTGCAATTATTTTCATCAACGCTATGGGGTGGATGTAAGAAGCCTGCGTTATCCCGGCCTTATATCTTATAAATCTGCTCCCGGCGGTGGCACCACCGATTATGCGGTGGAGATATTTCATGAAGCGCTGGAGGAAAAGAAGTATGAATGTTTTCTGAAAGAAGATACTTACCTGCCGATGATGTATATGCCTGATGCAATCCGGGCGACCATCGAACTGATGGAAGCCCCGGCTGATAAAATTTCTATCCGCACATCTTATAACCTGTCAGGTATGAGTTTTTCACCAAAAGAAATTGCAGCAGAAATAAAGAATCATGTGCCTGGGTTCAGTATTACTTATAAACCTGATTACCGGCAGGCTATTGCCGACAGCTGGCCGCAAAGCATTGATGATAGTGTAGCAAGGAAGGATTGGGGATGGAAAGAGGAGTATGACCTGAAAGCGATGACGAAGGATATGCTGGATAATTTAAGCCCCTCCAACCTTCCGCCAACTGGCGGAGAGGCTTAAGATCACGATTGCAAGGAAATTTATTACTCAAATGAACAAAATGAAGTCACAGATATTTGCAAGAAAGCTTTGCGTTGTTGTGTAAGTTTTTATTAATAGTTATCGCACAATACTGAATTTTTCAAATGACTGTAAAGGAAGAACGGCAATAAAAACATTTGTGACCTTTGCTTTCGGCGGTCCCTGCCTGCACCATTCAATGAATTGTTCTATTTGTTCAGGTGAACCGGTAGCAACAATATGAACGGTATCGTCCGGCATATTTTTAATTTCCCCTGTTATGCCTGATGCAGTAGCTTTTTCTCTTGTGCTCTGGCGATAAAAAACTCCCTGTACTTTGCCTGTTACAATAATGGAAACCGTTTTCAGCATTTTTCAAAAAGAAATCAGGTTGACAATTTCTTCCAGGTAGCGCTGGTCAATAATATCGAACTGATCCGCCTCTTCGCTGTCAACATCGAGTACGGCCATTACTTCCTTGTCGCGGATAACAGGGACGACGATCTCTGACCTGGAGAGACTGCTGCAGGCAATATGCCCGGGAAATTTTTCTACATCGGGAACAATGATCGTTCTGGCTTCTGCCCAGCTTGTACCGCATACTCCTTTTCCTTTTCGTATCCTCGTACAGGCCACCGGTCCCTGGAAAGGGCCTACCACCAATTCATTGTTCTTTACAATGTAAAATCCCACCCATAGCCAGCCAAACTGTTCCTTTAAAGCTGCCGCTACATTGGCAAGGTTGGCAACAAGATCGGTTTCGCCTTCGAGTAATCCTTTTACCTGAGGAACCAATGACTGGTATTGTTCGGCTTTACTGCCTGTGATAATGGTAAGGTCTTCTGCCATTGGGCAAAGATACAGAGCCTTGTTTAATATGAAGATGATCCCGTATTCATCTGTATTGTTTGTGCATCTATGAGGGTATAATGCAAAAAAGCCCCGCTAAAAACGGGGGCCATTTTTACTAAAAGAAAACGAGATTATTGAATGACCAGTTTTTTTACATCGGTGAAATCGCCGGCCTGCATTTTATAATAGTAAACGCCTTTTGAAAGTGTGCCAATATTAAAATTGATCACATGCGAACCGGCATCTCTTGTTCCGTTCACCAACGTTTTCAGCACTCTGCCATTCATATCGAACAATGATATGTTCACCTTCACTGTTGCCGGCACTGTGAACTGGATAGTAGTCTGGTCAGTGAATGGGTTCGGGAAGTTTTGACCTAACAGGAATTCTGCTTTTCCATTCAATGTGGCTGATACAATACTTGAATATTTGAAACGCTGGTCAATGTCAATTTGTTTTAGCTTATAATAATACTTACGTGGCTGAAGGTTATTATCAACGTAAGAATAACTCCTGGCTGTGCTGCTGTTACCGGCTCCCTGTACAAAACCAATAGTGGCCCAGTTAACACCGTCTATGCTGCGCTGCACTTCAAAGCCAAGACTGTTGAGTTCTGAAGAAGTTGTCCAGCGAACGGTTACTTTGCTGCCTTGTGGGGTAGCGGAAAGATTGATCAGTGTTACAGGTAGTGTACTGCAATCAGGTGAAAAAACATTGATTGTTTGTAATGCCCCGGTAACATTACACCCGGTTGCATCTGTCACACTTGTAAGGTTGATCGTATTTACGTTGGGAACAAAGATCACATCCACCCAGTAATTAGATCTGTTATAGCTGGTCCATTCACCAAACCCTCCTGCACTCATGGTTGCATCTGCTGCAGCTTCCGTACCTGCATAATAAATACCATTTATATCAACCCCCGGTGAATTGCCTCCAACTGCGGTAAGCGGCCCGCTGATGACAGGGCTGGTAAAGAAATTCTCATCAGATACATAGTTGCCTTCTGATGAGTAGCAAGTAGCTACATATGTAGCGTTAGCGGCAATAGCAACAGGAGTAGCAAAAGTGATTTCATTCCAACCGTTGGCTGTTACACCCGAGAATGTCGCACTTTGAAGTAAGGCGGAAGGGGGATCATATTTCCAAAGTTTTCCTTTAAAGGTCCCGGTCACTTCGTCGCCAGCATAAAAGCGGATGCCTTTTATAAACCCTGCCTGTGATGATCTGAATTTCATCCCAACGTGAATGGCAGGTCCATCATCCTTTGTATTGGGATTTGCGGGTGTTGGATTTGCCGGCCATATTTTATAAGCCGGGAAGGAGATAGATGCAAAAGGAGCGGAGCCTACTGTTATATCATCATAAGCGGTTCCGTTTATTACAAGATCAAATGGACTGACTCCTGTAGCTGCTGCGAGGTTTACAGAAATGGGCTGTCCATTGCATCCCGAAGCTGCAGCAATAGTAGCTGATGGCGGTGTGCAATTTAAAATATTCGCTGTTCCACTTGTCAGTGTACTGATTAATGGTGTTCCGTTATTAGCTACCCTTGTTCTGTGCCCGGGAGTGTTTTGAAAAGTAAGGGATGTAGCCCCGGTCAGTGGCGAAGGCGGCGTAGTAAACGTAATAGCCAGTATATCAAAATCGGCTGACGTTGATGCAGAAGGAATGCCTGCTGCATACTCAAGGTGCCCCGAAGTATTGACTGCCGTATAAGGCGCTAACGGTAATGAAATAGTTTCGCTGCTGAATGTAGCAGATGAAGGTCTTGTAATGTTTGTAATTCTTAAATACGCCGGGTTGAAGTTCAGGTGAATTTCAGCCGCATTACAAGCACCGCTTTGTATATCAACTCTTACGTTGACGGTAAAGCTTCCGCCGATCGCAATGTTTGACGTCGCGGGTGTGACAAGTATGTTGGCGGTTTGTGACCGGGCAACAAATTGTAATAATAGCAGGCATACCAAAACGCAAATTACTTGCCAGGCAGGTATCAGTAACCTGCTTGTCAGCGGGGTGTTGAGGCCTGATAGAATTCTTTTCATACTCAGAGATTTAGTTTTAGTTGGGTTCAGAATAAATTTTATTAAGGGTTCTCTTCTCCGTTTACATTATAATTTAACAGCAACAGGGAAAAATCAAGCAGGTCTACTGCCTCATCGCCATTGAAATCGGCTCTTGCATCATAACCGGTATCTCCTGTGATCTTATTGTAAGTTGCCAGGAGTATACTGAAGTCCAGCAGGTCCACGCTATTGTCATTATTAGCATCGCCTTCCAGCAGTATACCAAAATCTATATTATTATTACCTGCCAGCAGCGCCTGGTCAGTTTTTACTCTTGCCAGTGTATGGCTGCTTTTAACTCTTATATTAAATGTGCCTGCGGGAACTCCCGTAACAATAAATTGGCCGCTTGTATTGGTCGTTGTATTGAATGTTGCTACCGGGGTTGGGTTGCCCGTTGTATACAATTCTACTGTTACAGACACTGACCATTCTACTGATGGCGCAGGCGGACGACCCTGCAGCGTAACCTGGCCTGTTATAGTAGTTGTGGTTGCGGCGCCATAGTGCGCAGTATAGTTTGCTGTTACCGATGCGTCAAAGAATGCATATTGAATTCCCTTGATGACAGAAAAGGTAAAAGGAATAACGATGCTGCCACGCCTGATCTCTGTCAATACATCGCTGCCTGAATAGGCAGGTAACATGGCACGCAGGTTGGTGGAGCCGCTGGCAGCAGTGATGTTAAAGTTTAACTCATTGCCGGCCCATATAATATTACCGAAGTATGAGTTATTACGGCCATCGATCCATGTAAGCATTTGTTTGGCAGATATAACCGGCACCTGGCGGGCCTGGGCTGAAAGGATAACTGCATTGGAACCGACATGGTTTGCACCTGTATCAGTATGCATATTTGCATTGAACGCTCCATAGTAACCTTCAGGGCCAAGCGCTTTATCCAATAATGCGTCGCAGAAGGTACCGACTCCTATTTCCGATTCATCGGTCATTTGAGTAGGCAATTGGTAACAATCGATCATGCTGCCATCAAGGTCGGCAAAACGCATAGGTAAACCTGATCCGGTGAAAACACCGGGGCGGTTTTGTACCCATACTCCCGGCCAGTAATAATAATTCGCATCCAGCCTGATACCCTTGGCAGCCTCTACTTTTGCATGTGATGCCCAGTCACTCCAGGGAAGACAATGTGTTCTGTTGGTAACAGGGGCTGATATTCCCGGGAAGTTTGCACTAAGGGTGTTCAATTGTGTGGTGAAGTTATTTGTTAATGATGCCTCTGTAAAGTTTGCGCAACCTGTTTCGGGGTGTAACGCTATTTCAAAACCGTCATTCTGGAAGGCAACAATTTGTTCGTTAGTGATAGGTGTATAAGGAAAGATGTAAGATGTGCCTCTTACTGCATTCCAGTTGGCAACATCGGCGGGTGTATTTGGTCCCAGCGTTTTGTAATGTTCAAATCGCCCGGTTGTTCCGTTCACTCCATGGTCGTCACCTGTCATCACAATAGCAGCTTTCAATTCTCTTGGCAGGTACCAGAACCTTGGTAATGGTTTACGGTGAAGATTGCTTTGCAGAATAATGTTGGCCAGCAGCCGTTGTTGTTCATCTGCCTGCGGAATGGCGATTTTATTAAAATCAATCCAGTCGGCACCTGTATTAGCAGGGAGACCAAAGAACAGGTCATTTGAACGGATGGGCCCGGACTGGCCGTCACGTTCCTGGCCGGCCCAGGCAGGGTTACCTTGTCTTGTATAAACAACAGATCTCGCAAGATCGTAAGTAAATGCAATCGCTTTGCCACCATTTGATCCAACATTGATCGTTGTTACGGCCGGGTTTACAGTAGCTGTTGTTGCATCTGAATACAATGTAGCAATGCTCGTTGCGCCGTTCAATGTGTGCAGGTTGGCAACCCCATGGAACTGGATGGTTTCGCCAACGATACCTGCTCCCGGTCCTGATGCAGTATTTACCAGCAGGTATTTATCGCTCAATGTGCCGGATGCCGGCGATAATCCCATCAGTGAATTAAGTGCAGCTACAGGTTTAAAAGCGATCAATGTGCCTCCGGCATTTACCCAATTGGTCAGCATGGTTACTTCTGGTGCGGTAACGCTTATTTCACCTAATACCACTACATCATAATTATTCAGCACGGTGGCATTGACGGAAGAAATATCCATGACGGCAAATTCATTCAGGCCTTCTGCTCTCAGTATCTCAGCAGCATACCGGCTGAATGGATTTGTTGATGAACTGATAACGAGTATCGGGCCACCCGGGCCATTGTTAAAGGACAGGATCGAAGCATCCATAGTACTGAATGTTCTTGTAATATCATTGGCAAGCGGGTTACCGGCCATATCCATTATTCCCGATTCACCTCCTTTTATAGTAAGGGTATAAGTGGAAGAAGAATTCAATGAAGATAACGGGGTCACTGTGATTCTGTATGATCCCTGGCTATAGTTTATTGCAACCGGCAGCAGTTCATTAAATGCATTTCTTAATTCAATGCTGGTGCCGTTCACCGTTTCCTCGTTTACACTTTCGTTGAAGGTGATCGTCAAAGAAGTATTAACGCTTACTCCAATTGCATGATCAGCCGGTGAAGTGGATACTACCACGGGTGCCGCAACATCTGTTGCGGTAATTTGAAATACAACGTCCACCCAGTAATTATCGCTTTGATAATTGACATCAGGGAAAGCGGGGGAGGGAGAAAATTTATAGATCCCGTTAGGTCCTGCACTGTCAGTTACTGCAATTGCCGTTAACGGGCCATTTACTACTGCGGTGGTAAAATAAGGATTTGTTTCAGCATAATATCCTGTCGGGCTATGATAAGAAGCAACATAAGTAGTATTGGCGGTAACAGCCACAGCGGTATCAAATAACACCTCCTGCCATCCTGATTCGGATTCATTAGTAAAGATCACCCGGCCGATCAGTGTGCCACCAGTTGTCCAGAGGCTGCCTGTGTGCGTACCAATATCATTCGTGCTTTTGTAAAACCTGAGCCCTCTTATGTACCCGTTAATACCCGGCCGGAATTTTACTCCCACTTCAATACCTTCTATGTAATTGTATTGATTGGTTACGACAGGTGCATCTGTAAGCTGGAAAATCGTACAGGGGCATACAGGATCTGTAGTAGTGATCGTAATGGCGTCCGGGGAAGGGGCATTTCCAGGTACAGCCATATTTCCTGAATCATCGTACCCTCTAACTTTTATAGTGACAACGCCTACTATTGAAGGGCTAAACGTGTATGACCAGTTATAGGTGCCTGATGCCTGTTTCCAGGTAATTCCTCCATCTGTTGAAACTTCAACCCCGGCTACTGTTCTTGTATCCGTAACTGTTCCTGTGACGGTAACAGGTGTAAAAGCAGTAAAGGTTGCGCCATGTGCGGGTGAAGAAATGATGGCAACAGGAGGATTTACATCAGTCGACTCTGTTGCAGGAACCAATCCCGGTTGAAGTGTAGCGGGTTGTACTCCCATATCAGCAAATAGATTCACTGTTGCCTGCTGCATGTCCTGGCTGGGCGGCAGGTTACCCCTGTCATGTACGTTATCCAATCCCCATGACCATTGAACAGTGCCGGCGCCAAATACCAGGGCGCCACTTGAATGACGGTAAAGCGATAAGTGATGCGTGCTGCCATCCACTGTTGTACTGGATAATGTAATGCGTCCGTTCGGGTAGCTGTCCCCGAACAGATCCATTTGATCACCATCCCATTCGTAACCTAAAGTGCCGTTGGGAAGAGTGGCGATATATCCGCCACTGAGTGTTGCGATACTTGTATTTCTCCAGAAACGGAAACTTTTATAGTCAGAAGGGACCTTTATGGCGTCGGTTGAATGCTGCCAGCCAATTTGCCCCGTCAGGGAGTTTTCCGGCTTACAGCCATCTGCAGCGGGATAATTGCATCCGCTTCTCCATAATCCTGTCCATTCGGCTGTCGGGTCACATTTGGTGCCGCACACATTTTCACCTGAAGTACCTTCTTTATAACATACTAATGTGCGATATGCTGTATTAGTGCCATCCGTGCTATTTTCCCATCTTGTTTTCCAATACACTTCGTTGCCGCTGAAGAATGCTATATGCACTCCTGCATTGCGGGCAGCTTCCACATTATTTCTTTGCTCTTTTGACCAGTATTCATCATGACCTACGGATAAGAAGATCTTATGATTTAAAATAGAACTTCCATGCCGGGCCGCATCCACATTAGTAAAGTAAGAAATATTATACCCGTTTTTTTCCAGGAAACGTATCATCGGGTATTCGGCATTGAACAGCCAATCTTCCATAGCACCACCACCGCCACCGCCATTGCGTGTAAGAAAAGGACGGTTATAGCTTACTTTGGAAGCATGGCCACTTGGCAGGGATGTGGCGCCTACATACAAACTGTTACCTCCATAAACATTATAGGCCTGCCAGGTGGCATCTGAGGTCTGGAAAAGCAGGTCAGCATGACTTGTGTCATCCCTGACAATAAATACAATATGGCTGGCCCCGTTATTATCAATACGATTTAATCTTGCTATATACACTCCCGATACCGCTGTTTCGGGTACGTCCCAGTGAGCAGACTCACTCCAGTTGCCACAATCAACAAGCCCGGTCTCTGTTTCAGTAATTGGAGATGGTTGTGTCTGCGGTAATGTGGCAGTAATAGTTCCGGTACCCACATGCCTGGCGCCATTGCCATTGTAGTATCCCAGCCTGTACACATCAATTGTGTATGCCGAAGCATTTGTATTTATTTTGAAACGGACAGTCTGTCCTTTGTTGACACTTATATCGGTGGCAAAACCCTGTATGGAAAGATCGCCTGCACCACTTATTTCCCATTCAGATGAGGGATTACCAGGCAAAGCATTCTCTGTAACAATGGGGTTTTGAGCTGAGGTAATGACAAAAGAGAATAGGGCAATCAACTGAAATGACAATTGCTTCCAATGGGTACTTGTTCTCAAAATCCTGCTCATAGAGGTTTGTTGTACGTCTTAAAAATTATAATTCGCAGGATATTACCTTACAGTGATCTTATAAAGGGATATTGAGAAGGGGGTGGTTGGTCGTTCGGATGGGACTCAGGGGATGGTTCTTAACGAAGTTGGATGGTCGGTAAAGATAATTCAAATACCGGGAAATGCAAATGCCGGTAAAATTTTTTGTACCCGATTTTACACCTGAAACGGGATAAGGTTTCCCGGCATGTGTTTCCGGGGGAAATTATGAATATCAAATCGAAGCCAGGGGTATTTGCTTCTGCAATAACAGTCGGCATAAGGAGCTGCCGGGATCATTCTTTATCCCGTGAATCCAGCTCTATTTTACTTTCTTATTAAAATATTTGCCAATCGAAATTCCATATACCCTGTGTTTAATAGACGGGCCCAGGTCGGCATTGTTTATGTTGGCAAGTCCGTGGGTGTATTGGCCGAATATCATAAGCCCACTGCGGGTTTCATACCCCAGATGCAATAGCATGTTAGCGCCATATCGGCCATATGCCCCGAAATCATAAAGCATATCCTGGCTAACGGCATCGCCGTTCATCAGGTGAAACTCTTCTTTTCCTTTCAACTGGAAGTCAAGAGTAGGGCCGAGTTTTATAAAAAAATGATCCGGTTGTTTGCTCAGATCATATTGTAGCAGGAAGGCTAATTCAAAACAGTGGATCGTCGTGTTATTATCCGTGACCGTTAAACCCGGGGGATAAACATATTGGTTGAACTGTACTTTATAACCCTTTAAACTGTAAAAAGCTGCCGGGCTGAAATAGAGATGACTCTCAAAAGGCACTTTCATGCTCAGCCCTGCCTGAAAACCGTATTTGTATTCTGTCGGTTGTTCGGCTCCCTCGATCGAATATTTTGCTGACGAGGTTTGCGGGCCTGCAAAGATTCCAAACTGCGGTTTTTGTGCATGACAAATAAATGTAATGGCAATAAACACCGTAATTAAGCTGCTCTTTTTTACAACCAGGAAATGATCTGGCATTGGGTATGGTGGTTTGAATGTTGAAAACCGGCACTGCACTGGGGTCTACGGTCATCCATAAGCCGGTATGGTGGATCGCTGTAACTAAGCGGTAAAAATAGAAATTAATCCGGGTAATGCAAACCTGCCTGTTTCTAAAACTTTTTTGCCGGGTCCTTTACCTTTTCGTTTTGGTTATACTGTTGTGAATGCCCTTTGGGAATAGACAGGTTCTTCCACGCATGATCTTTAATGATCCGCCCGATATATACTACCTGTCCGACATGATAGGGATAATGGGCTAATTGCCGGTTAATGGCATCAATTACAGTTAATCCTTCCTGCCGGATGTAAATGATCTTCAAAAGATCTTCTTCCTGCAATGACTCCAGTGTATCTAAAAAACATTTCCAGCCTTTTTCCCAAATATCCAGCAATTGCTTTTTGCTGTAGTTATGAACAGCAAACTCATCATCCCGCTCTCTCCATTCTTTTTCACCGTCTTCGGTTAATAAATTCGTCCACCGGCTCAGCATATTGCCTGTCATGTGCTGAATGATCACGGCAATGCTGTTTGATTCATCGTTTGGCTGGTAATGAAGATCAGCATCATTTAACTGATCAAGTGTTTTGTCGCCAAGGTTTTTATAATACTTTACCCGGCGAATAGCTGTTTGCAAAAATTCTTTCCCGATACTCATAACAAATATTTTAATTCAAAACCCAAAAGTCAAAAATCCCTGTTATTAAACTCCAGACTCCAAACTCCGGACTCCCGACTGATCTTACCATCCCTGCGCATCATCGTCGCCGCGGTTATCGGCTATCGCTTCAAATTTTCCGTTTGCTAAAACCTTAATGGTTTCCGTTCTGCCGATAGCGCCTCTTTCACTGATCATGTATCCCATCTTTTGCAAAGATTCTCTTATAGGCAATGGAAAACCTTTTTCGACTTCCAGTGTATCCGGCAACCATTGATGATGAAATTTTGGCTGGTATACTGCATCTTCAGTGCTCATTCCAAATTCAATGATATTGACCAGTGTTTGAAAAATGGAAGTAGGGATAGTCGTGCCGCCGGGTGTGCCCACAACAATATAAGGTTTATCATCCTTTAATACGATCGTTGGTGTCATCGAACTCAGCATTCTTTTACCGGATGCAATGGCATTGGCTTCGCCGCCTACTGCGCCATACATATTCGGTACACCGGGTTTGATGCTGAAATCATCCATTTCATCATTCAGGATAAAACCAGCGCCGCCCACTACTGTTCTGCTTCCGTAAGAGTCGTTAAGAGTGGTAGTGACGGCTACAGCATTACCTTCTTTATCAATCACACTTAAATGAGTGGTCTCTTCGCTTTCTGTTTTTAAAACAACTCCCGGTTTTATCATAGTGCTGGGAGTGGCTTTAGTAGAATCATAGCTTTTCATTCTTTCCTTCAGGTACACATCATCGGTGATCATTTTTACAGGTACTTTATAAAAATCTGCATCGCCCATATATTCTGCCCGGTCTGCATAGGCCCTGCGTTCCGCCTCAGTCATTAACTGTACGGCCTGTGTTGAATGAAAACCCATGGCGCCAATGTTCTTATCTTCTATCATCTTCATCATCTGGTGAAGCAGTACACCACCACTGCTTGGCATCGGCATGCTGATTATTTTATATCCTTTGTACCCGAATGTGTGCGGGGTACGGGATTTTGCTTTATAATTCTTCAGGTCATCGTAAGAAATAATGCCACCACCTCTTTTCATTTCTTCCACGATCAGCCTGGCTGTTTCTCCTTCATAAAAACCCGGAGCGCCATGATCACGAATTCGTTTTAATGTATTTGCCAGGTCAGTTTGTATAAGGGTATCGCCTTCCTTCCATCCGGTTTCTTTTACAAACACCGGCATCACCGTATTGAACTGTTTCAGTTCATCCTGCAGGTTATTCAATCCCCTGGCTTCCCGCTTACCGATGACAAATCCTTTTTCTGCCAATTCAATGGCAGGCTGTACCAGTTTGTCAAAAGAGAGTTTACCATACTTTGCCGATTCAATTAAACCGGCCACCGTGCCCGGTACACCACTTGATAAATGACCTGCCTGGCTTTTATCTGTCCTGGCTTCACCGGCTGAATCAATATACATATCCCTGTGGGCCTTACCCGGCGCCATTTCACGATAGTCAATCGAAACTTCCTTTCCATCACTTAATTTGGCTACCATAAATCCGCCACCGCCTAAATTCCCTGCCTGCGGATATACCACTGCTAATGCTAATTGTGTGGCAATGGCTGCATCCACTGCATTGCCACCCATTTTAAGTATCTCCACCCCGATCTTACTGGCGAGGGGATGAGCAGATACAACGGCGCCGTTCTGACCAATGCATTTTTTCTGAACAGTGTAATGGTAAGGGTCAATGGCTAACCCGGAATTTTTCTTTGATGTATTACAGGAGAATGCCCCGGCAAGCAGGATTGTAAAAAGAAATAGTTTTTTCATGCTGGTAGTAGAGTTTTCAGGAAAAGCAACCGGGCAAAGGTATAAGCTATTCCTGTTTGCCGGTCAATTTCATAACATATCCTAAAATTTATGAATGGAGACATCTCTTTGTGAACAAAAGTTATATTCGCTGAATAATTCCGCTGAAATGAAGAAGTTCCTGCTTGTACTGATTGCTTATTGCCAATTGCCTGTTGGGCATTCACAGGCTCCGCAAAGCTGGACATCTGCTGACATGTACCTGGCGCTTCGCAAGCTAAATGTGCTGGGTTCTGTATTGTATGTGGCAGCCCATCCTGATGACGAGAATACAAGACTGATCACCTATTTATCAAAAGACAAACTATATCGTGCCGGTTATTTATCCATGACAAGGGGTGATGGCGGGCAAAACCTGATCGGTGATGAGCAGGGGATCGAATTAGGATTGATCAGAACGCAGGAATTATTGTCAGCCCGTAGAATTGATGGAGGCGAACAATTCTTTACCCGTGCCTATGATTTTGGCTATTCAAAAACCCCTGAAGAAACTTTTTCCAAATGGGATAAAGAAAAAATATTGAGTGATGTGGTATGGGTGATCCGGAAGTTTCAGCCTGATGTTGTTATTACCAGGTTCCCGCAAACAGGCGAAGGAGGACATGGACATCATACGGCTTCGGCTATTTTAGCGAATGAAGCATTCAGCGCCGCTGCTGATCCCACCCGTTTCCCGGAACAATTAAATTATGTGCAAACCTGGCAGGTAAAAAGGGTATTGTGGAATACATTCAACTTTGGCGGCAATAACACTACCCGTGAAGACCAGTTTAAAATTGATGTAGGAGGTTATAATCCGCTGCTTGGTAAAAGCTATGGAGAAATAGCTGCTGAAAGCCGTAGCCAGCACAAGAGCCAGGGATTTGGCGTACCCGCTTCAAGGGGAGAAGCGCTGGAATATTTCAGGGCGACCAAAGGAGATCAGCCATTGAACGACCTGATGGAAGGAGTAGAGTTAAGCTGGAAAAAAATAAACGGTGGACAAACGATCCAAACGATCATTGATAGCCTGGTATCTTCTTTTGATCTTTTTCACCCGGAGAATTCGGTGCAGGGATTGGTAAGATTGTATAAAGCGATCAAAATATTACCGGAGGGTTATTGGAAAATGCAGAAGCTAAGAGAAGTGCAACAACTGATCGCCCAATGCAGCGGCTTATTTATTGATGCCACAGCTTCCGAGCAATTTGCAGTGCAGACTGACTCAGTTCGTATCAATTTTTCATTTAACAACCGCCTGGGAACTGAGGCAAGCCTACAGCGAGTAAGACTGGATGAGTTTGATACCACGATCAGCAGGACGCTTGAAAAGAACAGGAACCTCAATTTCTCCCAAACGATCTATGTGCCTGCCGATAAAAAGATAACACAGCCTTACTGGCTGGAGAACAAGATGGAAGAAGGGTATTTTAATGTGCCCGATAAACTGCAGATCGGGCAACCCGATGTTGACCCGGCTTACGAGGCTCTTGTACAGGTAATAATTTTTGGGGAACGGTTCATCTTTGTAAGACCGGTAAAGTATAAGTTTACTGACCCGGTGAAGGGGGAGATTTATTGGCCGTTGGTAGTTATGCCATCATACACTCTAAAAGTTGATCCGGAATTTGCTGTTTGGAAGCAAAATAAAAATGAACCATATTTTGCTAGTTATGAAAAAAGATTTACTTCCTATAGACTTAATAATAGTATTCGTACTGTACAGGAACACAAAAACCCGGACGGCAAAACAAGAGGATATGAAAGCATTGATTCACTTATTTTGGGAAAGCAAATGCGAATTGTTGAAGTAAAGGAGCAAACTTTTTCTGGAGACCCAATGTATGATCTTAAAGACGGTAAGATGATGTTGTCGCCCCTGTTTCCAAGGAAATCAAAAGAATTTCTTGATAAAAACTCCAAGCAACCAGTATACGATGTGCTTTTCATAAAGCACGATCACATTCCTGCGATTACCTATTTTAAACCTTCGAAGATAATTATAGAAGATATTCGTACTGCGATTCACAACAAAAAGATCGGCTACATCATCGGCGCCGGCGATAAAGTGCCCGAATCACTGGAGCAAATGGGTTATGAAGTAACGTTGCTGACGGATAAGGAGCTTTCAAGAAATAATCTCCAGCAGTTTGATGCCATCATTACTGGTGTCAGGGCGCATAATACGAATGCCTGGATGAATAATCATTACGACAAACTGATGAAGTATGTGAATAATGGAGGCAACCTGATCGTGCAGTATAATACCAGCAGCAATATAGGTCCTGTAAGGGCTAAAATGGGCCCCTACAATTTTAATATATCCCGGACCAGGATAACGGATGAAAATGCACCTGTCACTTTTCTGAAGCCGGAGCATCCTGTATTTAATTTTCCGAACAAGATAACGCAGGAAGATTTTAAAGGATGGATACAGGAAAGAAGTATTTACCATGCTGCTGCCTGGGACAGCACAAAGTTCGAAACTGTTTTATCCATGAATGATCCCGGCGAAAAACCGGATGCAGGCAGCCTGATCATTGCCAAGCATGGGAAAGGAGTTTTTGTTTATACAGGCATTGTTTTCTTCCGTGAGTTGCCGGCGGGTGTGCCCGGAGCATACAGGTTATTGGCAAATATTATTGCATTAAACAGGAAAAAAGGATTTTGACCTCACCCCAACCCAACCCCTCTCCAAAGGAGAGGGCATTGGGAGATACTGGATATTGAAACTATTTTTTACATGAGTACAGAGAAGAAACCAAATCTGCGACGGGGAGAGATGGCTTTTGTTTTTGCCATCCTGATGGGGCTGGCCCTCGGGATTTTAATAAAAAGAGTAAGACTCGGTATATTATTAGGTTTGATATTAGGCGGAGCGATTGTGGCCCTTGGGTGGCTTCGCTCTACCCGTAAGTAAAATTATATGCAGACCCAGGATAACGATAAAGCGCCATTGTTCAAAAACTGGAATTACTGGTATGTGCTGGTCATCCTGTTCCTTGTTATACTGATCATTTTGTTTTCATTGTTCACGAAACGATTTGCATGAGCCAGCTCGATTGGATAATACTGGTTGTAACATTGCTTGGCATTATTGCGTACGGTTTGTATAAAAGCCGTGTGTCCCATAATCTTGATGGTTATTTTCTCAGCAACCGGAGCATGCCCTGGGGAATAGTGTTGCTGAGCATCATGGGCACCCAGGCCAGCGCCATTACTTTTCTTTCAGCGCCGGGACAAGCCTATACGGATGGTATGCGCTTTGTTCAATACTATTTTGGCATCCCGTTAGCTACCGTTGTTATCTGCGTATTCTTTGTTCCCATTTTCAGCAAACTGAAAGTATATACGGCTTACGAATTTTTAGAGAATAGGTTTGATGGCAAAACAAGAACGCTGACCTCCTTTTTATTTTTGCTGCAAAGAGGATTATCCACCGGTATCAGTGTATTTGCTCCTTCTATCATTCTTTCTTCCTTACTGGACTGGAATATTTACTGGACAAACCTATTCATGGGCGGACTGCTTATAATTTATACAATGACGGGTGGAGCAAAAGCAGTGGCCTATACCCAGCAACTCCAGCTTATTGTCATCTTTATCGGGATGTTCCTAGCTGCCTATATGGTAGTAAATATGCTGCCGGCCAATATTGGATTTACAGAAGCCCTGCAGGTAAGCGGGAAACTTGGCAAACTGAATGTGATCACCACGGGTATTACGGAAAAAGGATTTAACTGGAGCGACCAGTACAATTTGCTGAGTGGAATTATCGGAGGTTTCTTTTTGGCACTCTCTTATTTCGGGGCCGATCAGAGCCAGGTAGGAAGATACCTTACGGCAAAGAATATAAAGGAAAGCCGTATGGGTTTACTGATGAATGGCTTTGTAAAAGTACCGATGCAATTCCTCATCCTGCTCGTAGGTGTATTGGTATTTACTTTTTACCAGTTCAATAATGCGCCGGTCTTTTTTAATGATGTGCAGGTAAAAAAACTGGAGCAGTCAGTTTACAAAGACTCTTTTTTATTGGTGCAGCGGCAATATGATGCTATTGCCCTGGAAAAAAAGCAATTCATTTCTTCGTTCACCAAAGTAATGGATGAGGGAACGAAGGAAGATATTGATAAAAGTACGGTGGCGTTGCAATCGTTGCAGAAGCGGTCGGATAGCCTGAGAAAAAAGGTGAAAGACTGGATAGACTCAAAACAGGTAGGGGGCGATGGCAATGATACCAATTATATTTTTCTCCGGTTCGTAGTGGATCATTTACCGGAAGGATTAGTAGGCCTGCTGATCGCCATCATTTTCCTGGCATCATGGGGAAGCATTGCAGCCGCTATCAATTCACTGGCCTCCTGTTCAATGGTTGATTTTCACCGGCGTTTCAGCAAAACGAAGGAAAGCGGTGAGGACGAATACCGGCTATCAAAAAAATATACATTGATGTGGGGTGTCTTCTGTATTGTAGTGGCGATGTTCACTTATAATATAGGCAACAGCCTTATCGAAGCAGTGAATATACTTGGCTCCCTGTTTTATGGAGTGATACTTGGTGTATTCCTGGTTGCTTTCTTTTTTAAAGGTGTCAGAAGCGGTAATGCAGTTTTCTGGGGAGCCGTACTGGCAGAGCTGCTTGTATTGACAGTATTCATTCTTACCAAAACAAACCCGCCTGTTTTGAAAATGGGATTCCTGTGGCTAAACCCCATCGGTGCATTTGGTGTTATCTTCTTCAGTCTTTTATTAAACAAGTTTATACCCAAAAAAGGAATAGCTCCGCATTAACGGAGCTATTTCAAATACTATATTTTCTTCGAAAGCCACCTTGGGGAGTTTTGAAGAATGCCTGTTTTTATTTTAAGGTTGCCAGCAATTTGTCATTCAGTTTTACATAGTCATCATTCTTGGCTTCGATAGCCAGTTCCTTTGAACGGGTTGCTGTTGTTTTTGCTTCTGCCTTTTTTCCCAATTTTGCCAGGCAATTAGCCATTTGATGTTGTACCCAGTATGCTTTTGGATTTTCTTCAGCGGCTTTATTGAACCAGGTAAGCGCCTGGTTAAGGTCTTTACCATTGTCCATATAATACATAGCTGCCTGGAAGTAAGGTGGTTTTTCTGTTTTCATGGCAGCGTTAATGCTTGCCATCACCTTAGTGTCAATGTCTGTAGCTATGGGTAATACGACTGCTGATTTTTCCCATGCAAGGTGCAACTCGCAACTGGCGGGTTTGATATCGGTGAACTGTATGGTAAAAGATTCTGCGGATTCCTTTGTCTTTTTAACGGGTACTGTTACTCTTACAACATCCTGCTCGACTTTATAGGCCGTGGGGCTTGTTACATCAGTTTGTTTGCTGATAATAATGACCCAGTTACTTTTGTCAGGAATAGTAAGAAGACCATATTTACCGGCCGGGACCTTTGTGCCGCCAATAGTTACTTCATCACCGAAAGTGATAGTCGTAGCGCTGTTGGCTCCTGTGCGCCATACTTTGCCATAAGGTACCACATCCCCAAATATCTTTCTTCCTTTTACTCCGGGTCTTGAATAGGATAATTCAATTGATGACAGGCCAAAGTCCTGTTTAACGGTTTGTGTCGGGCTGGGCGCCGGGGTCTTTAACTGTGCATCAGCGACAAAAAAGAAAACGGCAGCAATGACTGCGAACAATATTTTTTTCATACCAAACATGTTTTTATGAGGAGCAAAGGTAGGGAATGGTGCAGGAAGTTACATGAACAAAACTTTACGATTATTTCGCCGGCCAGGGAACAGGAATGCCGGTTAGTCAGTTTTGATAAAAGGAACTTTAACTATAGTTCTTTTCCCTTTTTTGGCCTTGCGTTTCCATTTAGGGCCTTCTTTTACGAGGCGGATAGCTTCTTTATCGCATTTGTCGCAGAGAGATTTTTCTACACGTATATTGACCGGGTCGCCATTTTTGTTTACCTCGAAAGATAATTCCACCATATCGCTGCCCTGGTTTTTCTTGATATCAAAGTTCTCCGTATTCAGGTTGTTGATCAGGTAGGTATCGTAGTAAGCCCATCCGTCTATAGGTTCCGGCTCTTCAAGCGTCAGGTTGCCATCACGGGAACGGGCGGCATAATTACGCTTGACTGTATCAACAATTTTTGCCGGCATACTTTTGTCTTCCTGCAGCATTATTTGGTTGGTATTTAAGTCGCTGCGCAACCGTATTTTATTGTTTTCAAAGCCAATGGCCTTAAGCTGTACATCCATCACTGTATCTCCTGATATCAATGTGAAATTTCCTTTGGCATCGGTGTAAGTGCCTACATTATCCGTTGTATTGGATACATTGGTAAAAGGTAAAGGGTTATTGTGAGGGTCTGTCACTTTCCCACGGAAAATATTGGGCGCATTGTTACGATAAAGGCTCTTGTTGTCTTGTTTGGCAGTAACTCCGGCCACATTGTTATTATCAACATAGCCCTGGATGCCCTGCGCCATCACGGCCTGCTTCTCCGGCTCAGTCCTGGTTTTAAAAGCAGGATTCTTTTCCTTGTCACTGTCTTTTGCAACAATTTTATCGTCCGAAGCGGTATTGTTTTCAGCAGCCTTATTTTCGGTCGCCTTATAGTAGCCTTCATTTATTGTTGGCGAGGCGGGAGTAGATGTAAGGCCGGGTGTAATGATAACAAGATCATCTTTTCCTTCCTTTGCTTTTTCTTCTTTATTTGTTTTTGAGATGTCGCTTGCAGAAGTTGAAACGTCAAAACCGGCTGTACCGTTATTAGCTGTGGATCCGGTCACGGAAGTAATAACAGGAGAAGAAACTGAAGGAGCACTGCCGGTATCATGTGACTGCGGAGCTGTAGCCGCCTGTTCAGTTGCTTTTACTACAGCGTTATTTTCTTTTTGCGGCGCCTGTGCTATATTGGTTGCTGACTTATTAAAAAGGAACTGGTAAGAAAGCAATCCTGCGCCGGCAAGGAAAATGATCACGGCTGCGGCCCTCAGCCATGGGAATGACGACCTGCCGCCGCCGTGCATGGGGATCACCTTAGTTTCTCCCGTCTTTTCAGCTAATCTTTTTTTTAGCTCAACTATATCAGTTTTTATATTTACTCCCTCAACAGCATAACCTTCCAGTGCATCTGCCAAAAAAGGATCATCCAGCGCTGCTTTTTCCATGGCATGCATTTCTTTGGAGGATAGCAACCCCTGGTGATATTTTTCAATATCAGCGGCGGTAAATGTTTGTATGTTGTTATTGTCTGCCATTGGGCGGATACAAAGTTCTTATTTTTATTTTCAATCCTTAAATTCCGATTTCTTAGTTTCCATTTCGTTCTTTTCCATACAGATCTTCAGGTTCCTTCTGCCATTCTGTATAAAACTCCTGACCTGGTTCCATTCCTGCCCGGTTATTTCCACTATCTCATTATAGCATTTTCCTTCCAGGTAGAACAGTCTTATCGCTTCCTGTTGTTCTGGTGTCAGGGTACCGAGGCAGTATTCCAGTTTTTGAAAATTCTCCTCTTTTTCGAGCACACCATTCAGATGCACATTTTCTTCATTTTGCACAAGTTCTGTTTTGAACTCTACGGTTTTCAGGTTTTTAGGTGTCCGTAACTGCATCAGGCAGTGGTTTTTAGCCACCATGTGCAGCCAGCCTTTGAAGTTATCCACCTCGTGTTTTTTCAGCTTAACCACCAGTTCCTCAAATATCTGTATCACACTGTCTTTGGCGGCTTCAGGCTCTTTAAAATACTTCAGGCAAACACCATAAACGAGTTCCATATAGCGCTGGTACAGTTCGCCGAGCACCGCCATATCCCCCGATCCTTTATAAAGAACAACCAGTTCTTTATCGGTTAGTGTGTTGTGTGATATATTTTTTAAAAAAGCCACCGGGATTAAAAATAGTAAATAAAAAATTGACTGGTGTTTATGCAATTGCTAAAAAAAGCTCATCTGTCCTGGAAACACCTTTATGAAACGAATACTTTTTATGATTGCTCCATTGGTCATGCTCATGCTGGCCTTCCGTCCTGTCAGTTATCATACTGTAACTGGTAAGGTGACAGATGAAAAAGGTGCTCCGGTGACCGGGGTAACTATTCAGGAAAAAGGCACAAAGAATGCTACTGTTTCTTCAGCAGACGGTACATTCCGGATAAACTTGTCACAGGCAAAAGCTACACTTGTATTTACTGCAGTTGGGTATAACAGAACAGAGGTGGCTATAAAAGATCAGTCCGTAATTAATGTTGCATTAAAAACCAGTGCATCTAAACTACAGGAAGTAGTGGTTGTCGGTTATGGGGGAAGGGCAAAACAAGATCAGCAGGGTTACTACAAGAGTATTGCAGGAGCTCCGCAAGGCTATTATAATGGCGTATATACCGGCGATCTTGAAACTGAATTTAATACAGAGGGTTATGATAATATTTCAGAGAACCGCTTTCTTAAAGTAACAGATAACCCCCTTAGTACGTTCTCTATTGATGTAGATGCTGCTTCCTACAGCAATATCCGCCGGTTCATCAATGATGGTGAATTGCCTCCTGCCGGTGCAGTAAGAATAGAAGAGATGATCAATTATTTTAAATACGATTATCCGCAACCGGAAGGCGATAAACCTTTTTCGATCAATACAGAAATATCAGATGCTCCATGGAATAAGGATCATAAACTGGTATTGATCGGTTTACAGGGTAAAAAAATACCTGTTGGGAACCTGCCTGCTTCCAACCTGGTATTTCTTATCGATGTGTCAGGATCTATGCAAAGCCCTTTGAAACTTCCATTGGTGAAATCATCAATGAAGATGCTGGTTGACCAGTTAAGAGAACAGGATAAAGTGGCAATGGTGGTGTATGCAGGTGCTGCGGGTTTGGTGCTGCCTCCTACAAGCGGCTATGAGAAAACAAAGATCAAAAATGCGATCGATAAACTGGAAGCAGGGGGCTCTACGGCAGGCGGAGCGGGTATCAAACTGGCTTACAAAACGGCGAAAGAATTTTTTGTAAAAGGCGGTAATAACCGGGTGATACTTTGTACCGATGGTGATTTCAATGTTGGGGCAAGCAGCGATGATGCGATGGAAAGACTGATAGAAGAAGAAAGAAAGAGCGGCGTGTTCCTGACAGTGTTAGGATATGGAATGGGTAATTATAAGGATAATAAAATGCAGAAACTGGCGGATAAAGGGAACGGCAACCATGCTTACATTGACGGGATGAATGAAGCAAAAAAAGTATTGGTGAGTGAGTTCGGCGGTACGCTGTTCACTATTGCCAAGGATGTAAAACTGCAGGTTGAATTCAACCCGGCCAAAGTTGCAGGCTACCGCCTGATCGGGTATGAGAACAGGATGCTGGCCAAAGAAGATTTTAATAATGATAAGAAAGATGCAGGTGAATTGGGCAGCGGACATACAGTGACCGCATTATACGAAGTGATACCGGCAGGAGTGAAGAGCAGCTTTTTGGAAAAGGTGGATGACCTGAAATACCAGAAAAATGTAACGCCGTTAAGCAAGACATCGCATACGGATGAGATCATGACGGTGAAGTTCCGGTATAAAGCGCCGGACGGCGATGTAAGCACGCTGATCGAGCACCCTGTAAAGGATAAGCAGATACCGCTGGCTAAAATGTCTGACAATTTCCGCTTTGCTGCGGCAGTGGCCGAGTTCGGGATGCTGTTGCGTAATTCTGAATTCAAATCCGGGGCATCTTATGAGAATGTTGAAAGCATGGCCAAAAGGGCCAAAGGAAAAGATGAGGAAGGCTACAGGGCCGAGTTCATAAAGATGGTGGGAAATGCAGGCAACCTTGCCAAAAACAGTAAAAAGGAACCGGTAAAGGAGGAAGTGGTAAAAATTCCGGGAATAAATTAATAACAGTATGCAATTCTTTTCGAGACGGCATCCAACTATTAAAACGACAGTTATACTAACAGCCGGTTAGTGATAAGGGGCTGGTTTCTACCCGCCCCACATTTTTTATTAACAGAACCAATCCAACTGTATGGCAAAAAAAATTCAACTCTCCATTGCCGATCCCTGTCATGAGAACTGGGATAACATGACCCGGGCAGAACAAGGTCGTTTTTGTGCATCCTGCCAGAAACAGGTAGTGGATTTCTCCGGTATGAGTGACAGGCAGGTATTGGCTTTTTTCAGGAAACCATCTACCGGGTCAGTATGCGGCAGGTTTTATAATGACCAGTTGGACCGGGATATTGAAATACCCCGGAAGCGCATCCCCTGGCTGAAATACTTTTTCCAGTTTGCACTGCCTGCATTTCTTGCTTCAGCAAAAGCTACAGCGCAGGGGAATGTTGTTATAAAAAGGCCAGATGTCACTGTTACCCCGATAGAAACGAGAGTAAAACTTGGTGAAGTTTCAATACCGCAAAATGTAATTGATATAAAAGGAAAGGTAACGGATAAGAACAATGCCCCGGTTCCCTATGCAAGTGTTGTAATAAAAGGTACAAAGAATGGCGTAATGGCTGACAGCGCCGGTGCATTCAAATTAAGTCATTCCGTTCAGGATGATTTTACATTACAGGTATCCTGCGCAGGGTTTCAACCGGCAGAAATGGCAATCACTAAGAAAACTGACTTTACAAACGATGTGATCATTCAATTAGGCTGGGTGACTTTGGATGAAGTGGTGGTGGTTGCTTATCCTTCTTATCGTGTGGGCCGGGTCACTACAGGTGCAGTCAGCATGATAACCAGGGCAACAAAGGAAATTCCTCCTGTTCAATCTCCTGAAAAACCGGCCATGATAAAAGTATATCCCAATCCTGTACTGGCAGGAACCAGTATCAATGTCGGCTGCGAAAAACTGGAAGAAGGGTATTATACTTTCCAGTTGTTCAGCCAAGCGGGACAGCAGGTACAGCACAAACAAATATGGATCGATGCAGAAGCAACGATCATGAATATGGAAATACCTTCTGTTGCAGCAGGCGTTTATTTTCTCAGGCTGACAAATAAAGAATCCCGGAAAAGATTTTCAGTAAAGGTCATCGTTCAATAACCATTACAATTTAAACGCCGGGTGATAATTCTCCAGTGTCTTCCTCAAAAACTCCCGGTCGAGATGCGTATATATTTCTGTGGTAGTAATGCTTTCATGTCCCAGCATTTCCTGTACGGCACGCAGGTCGGCCCCGCCTTCCACCAAATGAGTAGCGAATGAATGACGGAACGTATGCGGTGAAACGGTTTTTTTAATACCCGCTTTTCTTACCAGTTCTTTAATGATATAAAAGATCATTACCCGGGAAAGCTTTGTGCCGCGGTTGTTCAGGAAAAGAATGTCTTCGTTGCCGGGTTTGACGACAACATGAATACGGATATCCTTCAGATAGATCTTAATGTACTTTACTGCGCTGCGGCCAATAGGCACTAACCGTTCTTTATCTCCTTTCCCGGTTACCCGGATAAAACCCGCGTCGGTATATAACTGTGATATCTTCAGGTTTACCACCTCACTTACACGCAGGCCGCAACTATACATGGTTTCGAGTATCGCCTTATTACGTCCGCCTTCCGGTTTGCTCAGGTCAATTGCAGAAATAATGGATTCAATTTCATCAAAACTCAGCACATCCGGTAATGACCGCTTTAGTTTCGGCGCTTCCAGCAGGGTGGTGGGATCGGTTTTGGAAATATTTTCCAGGTTGCAGTATTTATAAAATGCACGAATGCCTGATATGATCCTTGCCTGTGAAGAAGCGGTCATCCCTAATTCTGTCACCCATTTGATGAATTGCTGAAGGTCCTTTAGTTTGAGATCTTCCGGTGTCTTTAATGTTTTTTTTTCCTGGAGGTATTGGGTCAGTTTCTCAATATCCCGCAGGTAGGCTTCCGTGGAATTATCAGACAATGATTTTTCCAGTTGCAGGTAAGCTTTGAATCCTTTTTTATAAGCTTCCCACATAGAAGTATTTTGGAATTGGGTGATTGAAAAATTGGGAAATTTTACGACTGCCTACAGGCAATTTTAAAATTCCCCAATTCCAAAATTAAAAATTATTGCAGCGTGATCTTCTTTTCCTTGACCTGCCACTCGTTATCTATCTTTACTTTCACCCATACCCGGTCAGCGGTCACGTTGATCGAATCAAGGGTTTCGTGGATGTCATTATAGTCCATATTGTCGATCTGCCTGCCAAAGGTCATCGTGGCTTTTTTCCCGGTAGCCATTTCTTCTACAAAAACATTACCCTTATCAGTATAAGCGGCCAGGTTTTCTGCCACGTAGAACTTAGGGTCCAATGAGTTTAAGCCGCTGTTCTTACGAAAGATATTATCTGTTTTATTAAAGGGGATCTTTACCAGGAAGCCCTGCCCGTTGATACACTCATTGAACAGGATCCATGCATAACTGGTATCCTTGATATAATACCGGATAAAATTCTTATTGATATGCACTTCTTTACCCGTAAGCTCTGCGAAGGGTAATTTTCTTTTGGTGGTCAATTTAGCATGGCTCCAGGTGATAGTATCCGGCAAACAGTTTTTCATGCCAATCGCTACAAAAGGTCTGTCAGGGTGGTCAATAGAAAAACGTAAGGTGTCATTATTACAGGTTGTATCACAGAAAGTAGCAGGGCCTGAAGGGCCGCAGGCAGTAAAGAAAAACGGCAATCCGAGACCGGCAACAATCATTAGGGTTAAAACTATTCGCATATTTTATTGGGTTTATATCAAACAAAAATAACCAATGAAAGGATTCGGGTGCAATTTTCTTTTACCTTCGCCGATAACACATTACATGAATTACAGCCTCCGTTCGTTCAGGAAAAAAGTAAGTACTCACAAAAGGGCTTTCAGAAGATTTCTCACCCGTATTGAAAATAATAAGCCCCGCGGTCTTGATAAACTGGCAGCCGATACCGAAAAAAAGGTTTGGCCGGAAGTGGATTGCCTTCATTGTGCCAACTGCTGCAAAACAATGACGCCGACTTACACGGCAAGCGATATTAAACGGATATCGGTTCACCTGGGAATGACACAGGATGCACTCAAAAAGAAATGGCTGCGAAAGGAAAGAAATACCGGCGACTGGCTCAATAAATCAACCCCCTGCCAGTTTCTTGACATGGAAAATAATAAATGCAGCATTTATGAAGTACGGCCTGCTGATTGCGCCGGGTTTCCTCATTTGTCAAAAAAGAGAATGGTGGATTATATGCATGTGCATAAGCAGAATATAGAATCATGCCCTGCTACGTTCAGGCTGGTGGAGAGAATGATGGAGAAGGTGAATGGCAAGTCATGAGTAGGGAATAGGATTGACTGTTATGTTATAAGAATACATCTTCAAGCAAAAAGAACTCCGGGTCTTTATCCCCGAATAAAGTAATAGCGAGAATATTGTACTGAACCCATTTGTAACCGGGGTTAAGATGCAGGAACTCATCAGTGGCACGCTGCAAATTTTTAAACTTTTTCTTACCCACGCTGTCTTCGGGATGTCCGAAAGGCGATGCATGACGGGCTTTGACTTCGATGATATGCAGGAAATTGTTTTTTAATGCGATAATATCTATCTCATACTGCTTGTGCCGCCAGTTGCGGTGCAATATTTCATAGCCTTTTTCTTTCAGCCATTTTACGCCCATATCTTCACCGGCTGTGCCGAAATCATTATGTTCAGCCATGTATTATCTTTACCCAAAGTAAAGATTTTTTTATGGCAGGAATAGCCCGGCTTACCGGAACGGCAAAACACTATGATTGGGGAGGGGATTCATTTATACCATCATTGCTGAACATAGAGGATACGAAAGGGAAACCCTTTGCCGAATATTGGCTCGGGGTACACCCGCTGGCAGATTGTAATGTGATCATGCCCGGTGAGCCACCTCTGCTGTTACGTGATATGATCCATTCTCAGCCTGCGGCTACACTGGGTGAGTATGTCTATCATCGCTTTGGCGATCTTCCCTATTTGCTGAAAGTGCTGGATGTAAAAGATATGCTTTCCATTCAGGTACATCCATCCAAGGCGGAAGCTGAAAAAGAGTTTGCCGAAGAAGATAAGAAAGGTATCCCGCTGAATGCACCCGGTCGCAACTATAAGGATAAGAATCATAAGCCGGAGCTGATAGCAGCTATAGGTGAGTTCTGGCTATTACATGGGTTTAAGTCTAAAGATAAAATTGTCCGGGTATTACAGGATGTTAAAGAGTTAAGTTCCCTGTTGCCTGTTTTTGAAAGTTCAGGATATGCAGGGGTATATAAAAAAGTAATGGAAATGGCGCATGCAGAAGTAAACAACATCTTACAACCATTACTCGACCGGATAATTCCAATGTATCAGTCAGGCAAATTAAAAAAAGCGCAGGAAGATTTTTGGGCGGCAAGAGCAGCCCTGACTTTTTCACAGGGAAAAAATATTGACAGGGGGATTTTTTCTGTTTACCTGTTTAATCTTGTTCAGCTGCAAAAAGGGCAGGCCATTTTCCAGGATGCCGGTGTGCCACATGCTTACCTCGAAGGTCAAAATGTGGAGATCATGGCCAGTTCCGATAATGTATTAAGAGGCGGTCTTACTACCAAGCACATTGATGTAAAGGAATTACTCAAACATGTAAAATGTGAACCCACCATCGTTAATATCCTGAACGGAGAGAAGAGCGGTTCTTCCATCGTGTATAAAACCACGGCACCTGATTTTGAGTTATTTGCTTATGATCTGAAAGCAGGAGAAAGCATTTCTCTGGCAGCAACTACCACAGAAATATTGTTGACAGTAAAAGGAAGCGCAGAACTAAGGGAAAATGCTGAGGTGGTCGCAATGGGTACCGGGTCACCTTCGGGCATTATTTTTTCCGGTCATACTGCACAGCTGGTGGCTAAAGAATCATCGCTGGTCTTTAAAGCCGGGGTACCCACAGCCGGCGTTAATAAATAGATCGCCCAATTACTCCAATTCTTTTACTTTTGCACTGAAATTTATCAAATATGAAACTTAACAGATCTGCTATCATTGTCTTTATATTGTTATTGGTATCGGCTGCTTTATACCGCATTATCCCCGGGAGGCCTTTTGGTTTTGCCCCGCAAATGTCAATGGCATTGCTGGGTGGCGCTGTCATCAGGGATAAGAAATGGGCGTATGTCCTCCCGTTGCTTTCATTATTTCTTTCTGACCTGATGTATTATTTCCTGCATGCGGCCGGCCTAACTGACATACTTGGTTTTTATGACGGTCAGTGGGCTATCTATATAGCATTTATATTGGTCACTTCTCTTGGTTTTTTGATGAAGAAAGTAAGCCTATTGAACGTAGCAGCCTTTTCGGTGGCCGGCTCGGTACTCTTTTTCCTTATATCTAATTTTGTTACATGGAAAGTAGGCCAGGGTTTTGCAAGGCCGCAGACATTTGAAGGGTTAATGCTTTGCTATGGAGATGGTATCGCCTTTTACCGCCAGTTTGGGTTGATCAATGGATTTGAAGGCAATTTCATTCTCGGCGATCTTGTGTGGAGTTTTATCCTGTTCGGGTCTTACTGGCTGATCACAAAGTTTATGACGGTGTCGAAGCCACAGGTAGCATAGATCCCGTTTGAAACGATAATGATTTATTTCCCCGGCTGCATTACTACTAGCATCGCCTGTTGCAGTTTATCCAGAACACTGAGGAAAGCGAAGAGGAAGGACATCTTGTATGTTCTGTAATACTGCTCAGTAATAATCAAATACTCCTTATGTCCCATCGGGACATCTCATGGGTAAACAAGCATGAATGTCTCAAAACGTTCCATCGGAACGTCTGGTGCGATCTCTAGTCCGAACTTCAATCACCATGCGTTCCTACGGAACGCTCCTCATGTCCAAACCTTCTTTCTACCTACGATGCGTTCCGCTGGAACGCAATCAACGGTTCAAATACTTATTTTCCCGGCCAGTCTTCCACACTATAATCTTCTTACCCGAAGTCTGGGCCTCTAGCAAATTGGCTGTCCGACCCGACGTCAATCAAATTTATGCCAGTTCTAATTCCGCAAACCAATACTTATTATGCAGCAGTTTCCGGTTCACGTTTACTTTAATTCTTTTATCAAACAAAGGGCAATTCAAAACCAGTGTATGGAATTCGCCATTCTCCCCGCAGGCATCAATGCCCATTGCTTCTAATACATCAACAAGTTCTGCAGTCATCATCCTTCCAATGAATGGTTCGCCCATTATTTCATTACAACTGACGATCATTGTTTCAATACCTGCCTCCAGCATCTGCAGCACCAGTTCTTTCCTGTTTTGCTGCCATAAAGGAAGTATGGCTGTCAATCCTGCGTGGGTACAAACCTTTTCTTCCCAGTCGCGGTGAGGCTGCAGGTCAATATCGCCGAATACAGCGTGTGAAAGGTCGTATTGTTCTTTCAGTTCTTTTAATGCATTCGTAAAGTGCATTTCATATTCCTGCCATGAACTGGTGATAAGATGTACAGGTAAACCCGCTGCACCGGCCTGTGCTTGTAAGATAGAAGAAGGTATGCCATGCGAACGGGAAATTTTTCCTTCTTCGTTTAATACATTCAGTAAGACTTTTGGGGCATAGCCGGATTGCATGGCTTTGATCAATGCAAAACAACTGTCCTTTCCGCCGCTCCAGGAGCAAAGCATATTATTATTCATACTATATTAAGAGGAATTTTACAGGCATCCTTTATGAGTTGGGGATATATCCTTCATCCACCAGCAGACCAGCCCCGTCTGCCGCAGTTGTCGCCAGTTCATCACAGCGGTTATTCAATGGATTATCCGCATGGCCTTTTACCCATACAAAACGGATGAATTGTGTTTTGGCCAAATGATGGTAGCGCAGCCAAAGATCTTTATTTTTTTTGCCTCCTTTAAAGTTCGTGGCGATCCAGGTATTCAGCCAGCCTTTCTCCACTGCATTTACCACGTATTGGCTGTCAGAATATATTTTGATATGCTGTCCCTGTTTTTTCAGCGCTTCCAACCCGGCGATCACGGCCATCAGTTCCATCCGGTTATTGGTTGTAAGTTGATAGCCTTGTGATAATTCTTTTCGGTGCGATCCTGAGATCAGTATAACACCATAACCCCCGGGGCCCGGATTACCCCGTGAAGAACCATCTGTATATATCGTTATTTCACTCATTAATAAGATAAGTGGAATTTTTTTTGATTACTGAATCCCACTCACCATTGACTGCTCACCACTAATCAATTCACACCTGGAATACCCCGGTTTTAAAGTCAGCTATCTCCGGATTTTGATTGGCTGCAGCGATTCCTTCAGCGATCACTTTCCTGGTTTCAGCCGGGTCAATGATAGCGTCTACCCAAAGACGGGCGGCTGCATAGCAGGGAGATGTTTGTTTTTCATAACTTCCCTTTATCTCGTTAAGAAGGTTTTGTTCCTGTTCGGGGGTTACTTCTTTACCCTGTGCTTTCATTGAGGCAACCTGTATCTGCAATAAAGTTTTAGCAGCCTGGTCGCCACCCATCACCGCAATTTTTGCTGTTGGCCATGCATAAATGAACCGCGGATCATATGCTTTTCCGCACATAGCATAATTGCCGGCGCCATACGAATTGCCGATAATGACCGTGATCTTGGGCACAACGGAATTGGCAACCGCATTTACCATTTTGGCCCCGTCTTTAATGATGCCGGCATGTTCGCTGCGGCTGCCCACCATAAAGCCCGTTACATCCTGTAAAAAAACAAGCGGTATCTTTTTTTGATTGCAATTTAAAATGAACCGGGCCGCCTTATCAGCGCTGTCATTATAGATAACACCGCCCATTTGCATTTCCCCTTTTTTGCTCTTTACTATTTTTCGTTGGTTGGCTACAACACCTACCGCCCAGCCATCAATTCTTCCATAGCCGCAGATAATGGTTTTGCCATAATCTTCTTTGAATTGTTCAAAATCCGAATCGTCCACAATTCTTTCAATGATGTCCAGCATATCGTATGGCTTTCCGTCATTGGGGAAAATGCCATAGAGTTCTTCAGCATTTTTCTTCGGGAACTTAGGAGTGATGCGGTCAAATCTTGCGCTATCTTTCTTACCGAGCATGGACATGACTCTTTTTACATGGTCCATGCATTCCTGCTCCGTTTTAAACTTATAATCGGCAATGCCTGATATTTCGGTATGTGTTACAGCACCACCCAATGTTTCAGTATCCACTTCTTCACCAACTGCCGCTTTAACAAGGTAAGGTCCTGCCAGGAAAATTGAACCATTGCCTTCTACCATTAATGTTTCATCACTCATGATCGGCAGGTAAGCGCCACCGGCCACGCAGGCGCCCATCACAGCTGCTATTTGTGTAATCCCCATGGCGCTCATCCGTGCATTGTTCCTGAATATTCTTCCGAAATGTTCTTTATCGGGAAAGATCTCATCCTGCATCGGCAAGAAAACACCGGCGCTGTCAACAAGATAAATAACCGGTAAATGATTTTCCATGGCTATCTCCTGGAGGCGGAGATTCTTTTTACCGGTAATAGGAAACCAGGCGCCCGCTTTCACGGTCTGGTCATTGGCCAATATCACGCATTGCCTGCCGCTGACATAACCGATGCCCGCAACGGTTCCCCCGGCCGGGCAACCACCTTCCGCTTCATACATTTCATAACCGGCAAAGGCGCCGATCTCGATAAATGGTTTGTCTTTATCAACGAGGTAGTCTATTCTTTCTCTCGGGGTAAGTTTGTTTTTTTCTTTTTGCTTTTTGATGGCTTTGGCTCCGCCTCCCTGGTAAATCTTTTCCAGTTTGCGCTTTATATCACTTAGCGACATTTTCATCGCATCTTCATTCTTATTGAAATCAATATTCATTTGGCCAATGGTTGTATGGACAAAGATAGGGGAGAGCAGAAGAAGTAGTGAGTAAGGATAATGAGCCGGGGAAGGGACTGCGTTAAAATGAATTAACACCGAATTCAATATCACCCGGTATGGAAAGGGACCTGCGCTGATTCTTATGGCTCAAACCCAACTAATATGAGCCGTTTATTTATTTTTTCCGTTATTTCTTTTTTTATCGCTTGCCAATGGCAGGATGATGGAAGCCTGCTGCCGGCGCCAAATCCGTTAATTCCCTTAAAAGTTGCTTCCGATATAGCGCCTCCGCTAGGGTATAGCCGGGTAAAAGTGTCAGAAAATTCTTTTGAAGAATGGTTAAGGGAAGTTCCGGTAAGGAAAGACAGCCATGTGTATTTATATAATGGGGCATTGAAACAGGACCAGTCAGTACAATATGCTGTGCTGGATATTACTGTTGGCAAAAAAGACCTGCAGCAATGTGCTGATGCGGTAATGCGCCTGCGGGCTGAATATTTATTTAGCAAAAAGGAATACGCAGCTATTGAATTTCGTGACAATGCCGGCAAAGCATATAAATGGACAGGAGGGGCAGACCGGCAGAGTTTTGACCGCTACCTGGAAACAGTTTTTGGCTGGTGCGGTTCTGCATCTTTGGAAAAGCAATTAAAACCTGTTGCTGGTATAAAAGATATACAACCGGGGGATGTGTTTATCAAAGGAGGTTTCCCCGGTCATGCGATGATAGTGATGGATGTAGCTGTAAATGGAAAAGGCAATAAAGTTTTTATACTGGCGCAAAGTTATATGCCGGCACAGGATATACATATTGTAAGAAATCCCCGGAACGAAGAGTTAAGCCCCTGGTATGAGATAGATGACAGCAAACAGGTCATTACGCCTGAATGGACATTTTCCTATGACCAGTTAAAACGGTGGTGAACTTAAAATGAGTGCATAAAAAAACCGGCTCGCAAGAACCGGTTTAAAAAAGTTAGTCGATCATTTTATCAGAAGTTCAGGCGGAAACCTAATTGGCTGCTCCAGCGTGAACTGTTATATACACCATCAGAAACATTATATCGCTTCGCAACTGAAGGAGTGAACCTGTATGTAGGAGTCAGGTCTGTGGCGCTTGTAAAGCCGACAAAATCAATAATATTCATCTGATCGTTTGTTAAGAAGTACAGGATTCCCCAATCCTTATTAAGCATATTGGTGAAATTAAATATGTCATACGAAACCTGGAGCTGGTAGGTCTTTTTACCTAACTTAAGATTGAAATCCTGCTGGAGTTTCAGATCAAGCACAGCGGTAAATGGCAGGCGGGCGCCATTACGTTCGGCATATTGGCCACGTTGTTTTTTCAGGTATTTATCTTTTTCTATATAATCATTAAAGAAGGCCCTTTGCTGGTCAGGCGTGTATGTAACACCATTAACTGTATTGGAAAGAAATACCATGCTGGCTAACTGTGACTGGGTGGGTACATAGATCAGGTCATTTGTTTCATTGTTATCCTCATCACGTACCATTCCCCTGTTCATGATATAGCTGAAGGTATTTCCACTTTGTCCGTTGAAAACCATTGAAACAGTAGTGGCCATTTTTTCATTCAGGTAGCTGATTTTTTTGGATATATAAGCATTGATCCGGTGTCCGGGGTCAAAGTCACTGTAAGAACGGGTAATAGCATTTCTACCATTAACAGTTTCCATAAAGCGCCACTGCGAGTTATTTTGAGAACTTGTTCCTTCGTTAATCACAACTGAACTGCCATACGAGTAGTTGGCATTAAAGGCCCATCCTTTTGAAAAGGCTTTATCCAATGATACGGTGAAACTGTAAGAATATCCTTTTTTGTCATCAACGTTGCTTAACAAATAGATGCCGGTATAAGGGCTGGTTCCGTTTGAACGTAAAGGAATATTGGCCGCGAAGTTGCCGCTGAGGTCATACACGGACCTGTTGTCAACACCCACCGCTTTCTTTGTGGGAGGCAGGATACTTATTTTTTCATAATCAATTTCGTTGATGTTTTTTGTGAAAATACCTTCAACGGTCATTTTCCAGCCCTGGCCCAGGTTTTTATCAACTGCAAAAGAAGTTCTGAAGACCTTGTTCATTCTAAAGTCTTTGGCGATGAGGTCTATCTGCCCTGAAGGAGAAGCAACAGCCACGCCGAAATCACTGGCAACATATTGGCCAAACGGATCTTCCCTGAAAGCCACATTGCTCCGGGTAAGACCACCCACACTGATACCATTATTATTATATACGCCACCGGGCCAAACCAGCGGCACCCTGCCTGTGAAGAGACCAAGTCCGCCACGAAGAACAAGATTTTCATCAGCTACTTTATATACAAATCCTATCCGTGGGTTTAATGACCATTTGGGGCTTGATATCTGGCCGGTACGGGCTCCTTTCATATCATAATACTGGGAGATCCTGGCAATGGCTGTATCATTGAAGAATTTATCTTCTTTTGGTGTCGTCAGGAATTTTGTATTGTCTGCACGCAATCCTATTGTAAGAGTAAAGGCATCATTCACTTTTATTTCATCAGTGATAAAGAAGCCAAGGCGCAGTGTATTGAATTTTGCGGCTGCATTGATAGACTCATCTCCTGATTTTCCGGGATCCAGTAATGAATAAGACCTGTTATAGGTTTGGGCAGTACCGCCGGTCATAAATGTATTCAGGTTGGCAAATGTATAAGAGCCGTAATTCTGGCGGATAAAGATGTTGGTGGATTGGCTGAATTCGTTGTCGGTTCCCACTGACAGGGAATGCTTATTCACATAGAATTTATATACATCGAATAAAGCATAGTTCTTTTGCTCTAAATAGTTGCCGGTTGAAAATTCTTCTGTACCAAAGACCATGCTGCCTGCACCATCAAGAATTGTTACCCTCGGAAAAGGTTTACCGATAGCTCCGCGGTCGTCAACGACACCTGTATAAGTTAACAATAACCTGTTATTGGCATTTCTTTTTAAACGGGTATTCAATTCGAGTGAAGCAGAATTGGTGGTAGTCGGGAAAGCATACCCGTTATTATAAAAGTTAATAATGGAGTTGCTGCTGCGGCTTACATTGTTCCTGAAGCCATCATTGTACCTGTAACTTGCAGTCAGTTTATTGGCATTATTGATCCTCCAGTCAATTTTAGCAGCTACCCTGTTGGCTTCTACCAGTTCCGGGTTATCAAGATAGCCTCCGGGATCATAATCGTAGGTTGTTATTAAGTAGTTGGTAAGGTTATTTATATCAGTAGCAGTAGAGTTTCCGCCGTAAGTGCCTGTAAATGGCTGCGGCCTTTCGTCACGCTGAATTTCTCCGTTCAGGAAGAAAAACAATTTATTTTTAATAATGGGTCCGCCTACCCGGAAGCCCGTCGTTTTATTAGAAAAATCAGGAAGCTTGGTGGCAATACTTTTATCCACGTACGGGGTTTTCCCGGAAAGCCCTTCATTCCTGAAAAAATGATAGACTGAACCTGTATATTCATTGGTCCCGCTGCGGGTAGTTGCATTGATACCGCCACCTGTGAAATTACCAAGAGAAGCATCGTATGGTGACAGCACTACCTGGAACTGGTCGATCGCATCAATGGAAATTGGAGCGATACCTGCCTGGCCACCATTGGTACCAGATGCGGCAAGACCGAATACATCATTATTGACAGCGCCATCAATGTAGAATGAATTATAGCGGTTGTTCTGACCAGCTAATGATACACCGCCATCGGCAGTAACTTTTGCCTGGGGAACAAACCGGAGAAAATCAGATATATTCCGGCCTACCGTAGGGAGGTTAGACATCTTATCTCTTCCGATCGTCGTTTCAGCGCCCCCTTTTGCTTCCTGTACGGGCCTCCGTGGAGCAGCCACCACTACTTCCTTTAATTCAGTTGACTTATTGGTAAGTACAAACTGCTGCTGGCTCGTTTCACCAAGTGCAAGAAAAATATTTTCCCGTACCGATTTTTCAAAACCGGTATAAGTGATCTCTATTTTGTAGGGCCCCCCGGGAGCAATATTTGCCAGTTCAAAACGCCCCCCGGTTCTTGTTATGCTTGAGTAAACGATACCGGTCGGAATGTTTGTTACTACCACTGTGGCACCAACAAGGGGGTCACCGGTAGAAGATTTTACAACGCATGATAAATTACTGGTTGTCACCTGCGCCACAAGCGAAGACGTTGCCACGAATAATATGGCAACTAAGGACACGATTCTCTTAAGCATATTAGTTTAGTTTTCTGTTATTAAGTGCAAAGAAAGGGAATATTCTAAAATTAAATATAGGCAAATATTAACAAATCATGACTGGAAGATAGCCCTTTAAGAAGACAGAACGTTCACCAACATTGCTGCGTTGCCCGGGCAACCTTTGCGCCGTTTTATTAGTTTCTATCTTTGCACAAATCTGTATGATATGTTTGATACAATTGAAGATGCGATCAGGGACATCAGGGACGGGAAACTGGTAATAGTGGTGGATGATGAGGACCGTGAGAACGAAGGCGATTTTATAGCCGCTGCCGCCACCATTACACCCGAGGTGATCAACTTTATGACCAAACATGGGCGGGGCCTTATCTGCGTACCACTACCTGAAGAACGCTGCGAAGAACTTTCCCTTGACCTGATGGTGAACAATAATACCGCCTTGCATGAAACCGCATTTACCGTTTCCGTTGACCTGCTTGGATATGGGTGCACAACAGGGATCTCTGCTCAAGACCGGGCCAAAACAATACTGGCGCTGAACGACCCGAGAATATCACCGGCAGATCTTGGCAGGCCGGGGCACATTTTCCCGCTGCGATCTAAAAAAGGCGGTGTGCTGAGAAGGGCTGGACATACCGAAGCTACTACCGACCTGGCAAGGCTGGCTGGTTTCCCCCCTCCTTACGGAGGCGTACTGGTAGAGATCATGAATGATGATGGTACGATGGCACGTCTGCCTGAGCTGGAAAAAGTGGCCAGGAAATTTGATTTCAAACTGATTTCGATCAAAGACCTGATAGAATACAGGTTGAAAAGAGATTCATTGATAGAAGAAATAGTGAGAGTGGATATGCCGACAAAATATGGTGATTTCAAGTTGGTCGCATTCGGGGAAAAAAATTCGACCAATGAGCACCTGGCACTGGTAAAAGGGGAATGGCAAAAAGATGAGCCGGTATTGGTGAGGGTGCATTCTTCCTGTTTTACGGGGGATATACTCGGATCGCTGCGCTGCGATTGCGGTGACCAGTTGCACAAAGCCATGCAAATGGTGCAGGAAGAGGGAAAAGGCGCTATTTTATATATGAACCAGGAAGGAAGGGGAATAGGGTTATTAAATAAATTAAAGGCATACCGGCTACAGGAAGAAGGCATGGATACTGTAGAAGCCAATCTTCACCTTGGTTTCCAGACCGACCAGCGGGATTATGGCGTGGGTGCACAAATGCTGCGGCATTTAGGCATCACCAAACTGAAACTGATGAGCAATAACCCGAAGAAAAGAGTAGGGCTGATCGGTTATGGGCTGGAAGTAGTAGAAAATGTCCCAATCGTTATACAATCAAACCCACACAACGAAAAATACCTGCAGACAAAAAGAGATAAGTTGGGACATGAATGGCGGGAGTAATACCGTTATAATTTTGATCTGATTCTTTGCTAAATAAAAAAGGGCACCCGGAAGATGCCCTTATTTCATAGCGGTAGTACTCGGTTATATTTTAAATCCGATCGTAAGCGCAATATTTCCGCCACTGCCTTTTACGCTGGCAAAGGTATTGGTCTTGTCAGGCAAACGATAGGGGAAACTGACATCTTTATGCAACCCATGTGCATAGGTGAGATCAATAAACATACCGGCATGGCGATAGCCCAAACCACCACTGATAAACATTTTATTCGCTTTTAATTCTTTGTCTGCATAAGGATTACCATAATAGGAGAAACCAAGTCGTGCCATGATAGTGGTGAATTTTAATTCGCCACCAACCCGGAAATTAAAAGCATTCTTGTAGTATGTTTTCATTACATCATTAATGTTATCATAGTTGTATTCGTAGTCTTCGGCATTCCTGAATTTGTTCGATTTGTAGGTCACGTATTCGACATCGGCAGTAATAAACCCTTTTTGTTTCCTTACATCTTCTATTTCCCTTAATACATAAGAACCGCTGAGCATGAATTTCCAGGGAGTTGACAGTTCATATTTATAAGTAGGAGTTGATCCATACAACTCCTCAGCTGTAATAGAAGTGGTACCGGGTGTAGTGCGGTAATTTTCCAGGTTTACAGACATTGATCCTGAATAGGTATCTTCAAAGCTGTACCAGGTAGGAGTATGTACTGCCAGTCCGAGCCTGATATACTCAACCGGTTTAAAGATCGCTCCCAGTTTTACATTTAAACCAACGCCATTTGTCTTGAATGTTTCTTTCAGTTCTGCAATACTGAAATTATTATCGTTATTGCCTGTAGCGTCTTCTTCTACCAGTGTACTTTCTTTGGTGTACTGAACAATAGGCAAGCCTAAAGATCCGCCGATATAAAATTTATCCGCCTTGTTAGTAGCATAGGCGATCGCAACTTCAGTGATGCCGCCCCTTGTTTCAATCTTATTGGTTTGGTTCACCAAAAATGGACCACCTTCTTTCAAAGCACCCCACATGGCCATACTTATTACGTCAGGCGTTGAATGACCCGGCAATGTTGTTGTGTCAGCCAGGTAATTCCAAACAGCCATCTGTGTTCCCAATGACAATTTGCTGATATCATCATTGCTGCCAATATCAGCACCGCTGTTGGCTATCTCGGCGGCATATTGCTCGGCAAATGAGCTGAAATCATTTTGACCTGTATAATATACCTTATTGTTGAAATTAGCCGTACGGGTAACTGCGAAGCTGAGAGAATTATTCCAGTTAGACCCCCCTTTCCAGCCTCCTACAAAACCTGAGGCGCCCAGGTTCATAAACGAAGTATTATCCTTGGAAGTAGTACCCCGGTAATTACTTTTATTATTGAAGAATGAAAAACCGGGTGATATCACGAAGTCAGCAGTTTTATAAAAAGCGATCCCCGCAGGGTTAACAAAAGTAGCGCTGATATCGCCACCCAATGATCCCATGGCGCCACCCACCGCATTGATCCTCGCCGTACCATTTACCGGTTGCCATGAATATTTTAAAACATCTTCCGGTATCTGTGCAAAAAGGGAAACAGATATACAGGAAAGGATTCCGGGGAGTATATATTTTTTCATAATTGTCTTTTTATCTGTTCTCAGGTACAACAAAGGAGGAAACTTACCAAGTTTTCACTTAAGATCTGTTTCCTCCTTATATAGTCAGTTTTTATTGTAAGTGGTAATTATCTCGGCGGCCTGCTTGATCCTCCACCTCCGCCGCTGCTGCCGCCACTGCTACCGCCGCCACCACCCGATGATGATGAACTGCCACCAGATGAAGACGATGATGATGGGCTATAGCTGCGTGATGGTGTTGAACTGCTGGGTGAATAACTATTGTTATTATTGCTGGAGTTTGAATAGCCACCTGTATTACGGTTATTATACCGGCTTCCGCCATTGTTATAGTAACTATTATTATAACCACTAGAACCACCTTTAAAACTACCCGCGGGCTGGTAATTGTTATTGCCCACATAGCTGCTGGGATTAAAGGCGATCGGTCTGCTCGGTGGCGGTGTGTAGGATGCAGGGTTCTTTATTATTATACCACCTCCTGTGCCTGAACAATAAGGATTGTAATAGTTGTTCCATGTCCAGTAATTATTCCAGGGATTGTTCCAGTTATCGGAATACCCATAATAGTTATATGCGTAGGGGTTAGTGTAATAGTAATCATTAAGAGCCGACCAGCGATAGCGGTTTTGTACCTTCATGCGCAGGAAACGATCATCATAATATTCATCCAGGCTTTGGTAACGCGGGTCTTCTTTTTTCTCCGTACGAACATACTCATCTGCCGGACGGGCAGGAGAAAAATATACATCATCCGGTGTCTGGCCGGTTTTGTATGCGGTAGTGCAACTGCTTAATGCAGCTACTATCAGTGCCAGGAGTAAAATTTGATATTTCATGGCAAACGGTTTTAGCGGTTTAAAATTGAAGTTACTACTTTTGTCCGGATTTTTATTCTACACAAACGATTGTGTAGCAAATTTGCGACGCTTATCCGGAAAAACGACGCAGGCTTGTGTTAATTAAAATCTAAGGTTTTGGGACAGGGCAATACTGCTGACCCGGAACCTGTGCCTGGCAGGCGTTTGAAGGATCATCCTTTCAATCACGCCAAAAATCGGGTTTTGCCGGGGATTTTACCGGGTAAAATGCAGGTCCGGCAAGTTTTTCGGGTAATTAGAACAAAGAAGATAAAAAACAAATAATGAGCAAGGAAATCACATCAAGGGCGGAGGATTATTCACAATGGTATAATGATCTCGTAATAAAAGGGGCACTCGCCGATTATTCGGCTGTCCGGGGTTGTATGGTCATCAAACCTTATGGCTTTGCATTATGGGAGAATATGCGGGATGCTTTGGATAAAATGTTCAAGGATACAGGCCATGTCAATGCCTATTTCCCTTTATTTATACCAAAAAGTTTTTTAAGTAAAGAGGCTGCCCATGTAGAAGGCTTTGCCAAAGAATGTGCAGTAGTGACGCATTATCGTTTAAAGAACGATCCCGGCGGCAAGGGAATAATTGTTGACCCCGACGCTAAACTGGATGAAGAACTGATCGTTCGCCCTACCAGCGAAACTATTATCTGGAATACCTATAAGGACTGGATTCAATCATACCGTGATCTTCCATTACTGATTAATCAATGGGCCAATGTGGTGAGATGGGAGATGAGGACCCGTTTGTTTTTGCGTACAACAGAATTTCTGTGGCAGGAGGGACATACAGCCCATGCTACCAAGGCAGAAGCGGTAGAAGAAACAGAAAAGATGCTGGGTGTATATGCTGATTTTGTAGAGAACTGGATGGCATTGCCTGTAATAAAAGGAGTGAAAACAGCCAGTGAACGTTTTGCCGGCGCTGAAGACACGTATTGCATCGAAGCATTGATGCAGGACGGGAAAGCTTTGCAGGCAGGCACTTCACATTTTCTCGGGCAGAATTTTGCCAAAGCATTTGATGTAAAATTTTTGAACAAAGAAAACCAGCTTGATTTCGTATGGGCTACCAGTTGGGGGGTCAGCACAAGATTGGTAGGTGCATTAGTGATGGCGCATAGTGATGACCAGGGATTGATATTACCGCCAAAGATCGCACCGCTGCAGGCCGTGATCGTTCCTATTTATAAAGGAGAAGAACAAAAAGCAAAGATCGATGCAAAAGCAAAAGAGATCATTGCTCAATTGCAATCACTTGGTATAAGAGTAAAGTATGACGACAATGATAATACAAGACCGGGCTGGAAATTTGCTGAGTACGAAATGAAAGGCGTACCTGTCCGGATTACATTGGGCGCAAGAGACCTGGAGAATAACGTGGCGGAGATTGCACGCCGAGATACAAAAGAAAAAAGAAGTATATCTCTTGAAGGCCTTGCAACATACATTGGGGATTTGCTCAACGATGTGCAGCAGAGCATGTATAATAAAGCAAAGACATATCGTGATGAGCATATAACTCCTGCCAATAGCTGGGATGAATTTGAAAAACTGCTGGATGATAAAGGCGGGTTTATTTCAGCGCACTGGGATGGTACCGCAGAAACGGAAGAAGCGATCAAAGAGAAAACAAAAGCTACTATCCGTTGCATACCGCTGGATAATAAACAAGAGGCAGGCAAATGCATACTGACAGGTAAACCTTCCACACAAAGAGTGCTGTTCGCAAGGGCTTATTAAAATCGTATTATGGAAAATGAGCAACCATCTTCCCTTTTCGGATTAAGCGTTGATGACCAGGCAAGGGCTACATTGAAGGCCGCTTCTCAATGGGGAAGGGTATTGGCAGTGCTGGGTTTTATTCTTGGTGGACTGGTACTTCTCCTTGGCATAGTTGTTTACGGTAGGTTAACGGGTTCGTATGGTGGAAACGGTAATGCTTACCGATCTTCTGTACAGGCAGCGGCCACCCGGAATCTTATTTTCTGCATATTAACTGCAGGCATATTTATTACCAGCGGAATATTTACCCTTAATTTCTCCAACAGAACTTCAACTGCCCTCAATACCAGCGACCAGTATTCTTTGAACAGTGGCTTGGCTGCTATCCGGGGCGGCATTATTTTCTGGGCTGTTATCTTTATTATTTTTATTCTTCTCCTGCTATTGGCTTTTATTGGCCTGGCCTATGTATGATAATTTTTTAGTAGCAGTTGTTGTGACTAAACAATATTTGCAGAAGAAAAAAAGAACCTTACTTTAGTTGCACAAACAAAATCAACTTATTTATGGAACAAAATCAACCAACCTCGCTATTCAACATGCAGGCTGATGGACTAATGCAAAGCAGGCTTAATTCCATCAGCAAATGGGGGAAATTCATTTCTATAACAGTGCTTGTAATTGTAATACTGTGTGCTGTAGCATTTGCTGCAGTAGGAGAAAGAGTTTTTGATGAAATGGTGAGCCTGATGGGACTTGACAAAAGCCTTGCCGGGGCTCTTATCGCCATATTTGTTCTTTTGATGGCGCTTATCATTGCCTGGCTCATTTTTTTATTAAGGGCTTCTTCCCTGATCAAACAAGGACTTTTATCGGGGAATAGTGAGTTGCTTGCAGAGGGCTTTAAGGCTTTAAGAATATATTTTGTACTTAGCCTTGTTATGTCATTATTATCTATTATTGGTACAGTAACAGGAATGATTAACTCTTAAAATTTTTACTCATGGACAATTTAAATATAAATCAATCTCATGATGGTCTTAATTTTTCAGAAAATTTAAAAACGCAATTAAATGGCGCTGCTGTCTGGGGCGGAATAGCGGCAATTACTGCTTTGATAAGCGCCGTGCTTAGTATGGTATCTGCCTTTATGAAAAAAAATGATCCTGTGACAGAGTATCAATTGGAGGGTTTTGGTGGTGCTACTATGAAAGCAGGCGACGGTGACAGTATTTTTTCAGTTGTAATATCACTTATCTTCAGTGTATTGTTTTTTTACTTTCTGAATCGCTTTTCAACCCTGACAAAAACAGGATTAAGCGGGAATAACCAGGAGATGGTCAGTAACGGACTCGGAAATCTTTCAACTTATTTTATAATCATTGGTGTAATAATCATCCTGATTCTTATCATTGTTCTGGTGGTGATGGCCGGGCTATTGGCTGGTGCAGGGAGTTGATTTTATTTCACAGAAAGATAATTGTAGTCTTTCAGCAATACTTCTAAAAAATCAAAAGGCGACATTGAAGAGTCTATCTTCAAATGCGCCTTTATTTTTTCGCTGGCAGTGGCTGCTATATTGAAGTCGCCTTTCTTTTTTGCCGTTTCCAGTATGCTTTTTATCGCATTGATATCTTTATCGCTCAGGTGCATGATCTGCGGGAATGAAGGGGTATAATTATCTGCCACTTCCTGGAACACGGTTTCTTCTATACTGGTGTGGGCGTTGGTCCTTATCAATATTGTATGCGCCAGTATATCGCCGATGCGCTGTCCTTTTTTGGAAGAAACAACCAATACTATTTCTGTAACGAAATAGCCGAGTACCAGAATAATAATGAATGCCCCTTCTCCTTTGTCGCCGGCATCAGTAGCCTGAATGCCGATTATCAGAAGGATCAGGAACCATATATCACGGATCATCCACCTGATCAAAAATTGGCTTATGCTGGGCCTTCCGCCGTTTTCATTGACAACTTTCAGACTCATTATTTTTTTTCCGACACTTTGCCCGTTCATAGTAATTTCAAGTACTGCATGATAAAGCAGAATGGGTAAAAGAAACAACACCCATACCGCACCGAGATTATACTGGGTATCTATTTCAAATACATCGCTGCTCCTGGCAATGGAATAAAATACCTGCTCGGCTATTTTATAATAGAAAAATTGTATAAGTAAGTCGATCAGTAATGCGATCAGTCTCCTGTAAAATTCCGGGATGTCAAATTCTACATCTATATTAAAACTGGTAGGTACTTTTATTACACTCATGTATGTTAATTCAGAACAGGTAATGAACAAACTTTCTTTGTTCGGGGATGATCTCCCGCTGTTGACCTAATCCCGATAAATATCGGCACTTCAATCCAAAATCTGAAATTTTCCAGTATTTTACAAGCGAAAACTATTTACCATTGCGGGAAGCCTTATTCATAAAAAAAAACCGTGACAGGTGGCTGAAGAACCGATCGGAGGCCAGCGGGGATGCCGATGAAATGGCAAGGGATTTTACCCAATTGGTAGACGACCTGGCTTATGCCAAAACGTTTTACCCTTCCAGCAAAGTGACCCAGTTTGTCAACAGTGAGGCCTCCAAAATATATCTTAACATCTACAAGAACAGGAAGGAAGAGTCCAACAGGCTGGTGACCTTTTGGAAATACGATCTACCATTGACCATACGCAAGCATCACGGAACGGTTTTATTTTCCTTTATTGTATTCCTTATTTTTTTTACTGTCGGTTTTTTTGTAGCCGGGCAGGATGAAAGCATAGCCCGCAACTTTTTCGGGGATTGGTACGTGGAGCATACCCAGGATAATATCGATAAGGGAAATCCATTCGGTATTTATGAGCATGGCAACCCCTTTTTAAGCTGGATCGGTTTGATGATACATAATATCCAGGTTTCTTTGCTGATGTTTGTGTCGGGGATATTTTGCGGTATACCGAGTTTGTACCTGCTGGCAGAGAATGCTGCTATGGGCGGGATATTTGACCAATTCTTTGCATCAAGAGGGCTGGGGCTTCAGTTCTTCCTGGTAGTTTTTGTTCACGGCACGCTGGAATTTACAGCACTCATCATAGCAGGCGCTGCAGGGCTGATACTGGGGAAAAGTTTTTTATTTCCCGGAACTATTAAACGGCTGCAGGCATTTAAACAAGGGGCCAAAGACGGGGTAAAGATCATGATCGGCCTGATGCCGGTATTCGCCCTGGCCGCATTTTTCGAAGGATTGATCACCCGGCTTTATAACGACCTGTCTATACTCACTACCATTATAGTCTCATTATCTGTTCTTTTCGTGATATGGTATTTCATCATATACCCGATCCGGCTTTCCAAAAAAATGGTCCTGCAACTTAACGAGGAGGAAGTATAAGTGTTTATGTTTTGTAAGCGATATAGCACAATGAGAATAATATTACTGTTCCCGCTGATCCTTGTATCATCGCTGATCTTTGCTCAGCCTGAAGGACCGGATACATTGCCACCTCTTATGCAGGAGCCTGTAACTGAGAACCCCGAAGAACCTCCGACAGAAATAATAGAAGAAAACTATACCGAAGAACCGGAAGAAAGAACCAATATTTATTTCTTACGGAAAGAGTTGCAGGCAAACGGCGGAGGGCCTGATTCAGTAGCATGGAAAAAATTACCGGATAGTTTAATAAAGAGACTGAGATCAGATAATGATTTTTGGTATGTCAATTATGTTTTTAATAAGGAAAAAAGGGAACAGAATAAAACGAAGCAAAGGGTGCCATTGGCGCAGACCCCGGTTTTTCAAACCATTCTGTGGCTGCTGATCATTGGAGGGTTTGCTGCTTTTGTGATCATCTATCTTTCCAACAGTAATGTCAGCCTGTTCCGGAAGAAAAATACTTTTATCCGTACAGGTGAAGAAATGGATGGAGTGACCGATAATATTTTTGAAATAAATTACCAGCGGGAAATAGACAAAGCGGTCAGTAATGGGAACTATCGTTTTGCCGTGAGGCTGATGTTCCTGCAGGTTTTAAAAGGCCTTTCGGATAAAAACATTATCCGGTATACACCGGACAGGACCAATTTCGAATACCTGCTCCAATTACAATCTACCAGGCACTATAATGATTTTTTCAGGCTGACCCGCAATTACGAATACAGCTGGTATGGCCAGTTTGATATTGATACGGAAAAATTTTCCCTGATCAGGAAAGAGTTTGAAAATTTTGATCTTAAGTTGAAGTAACTGTGAAGAAGATAACACCATATATACTGGCCGGCATTATCCTGGCCGCCGCCATTGTACTGATCTTTACAGGCGATAATGAAAAGAAGCGTGTATTGGATGAACGCATTTCATTCCGCAAAAAAGATAAGATTCCTTATGGCACTTATGTAGCGTATGAAGGGTTAAAGTCTCTTTTTCCCGGTGCTGCTGTTTCTACTAATAGTAACAGTCCCGGTAACTGGGATTCATTATCCAACTATGATGACCGGCAGGCGTTGATCGTTGTTTCCCCTGTGTTCTATGCAGATGATTTCGAAATGAAAAAGATCGTCCGCTTTGTGGAGAATGGCAATGATGTGTTTATCAGTGCAGCCTTTGTATCGGAAGAAGTAAAGGCGGTCATGAATTGCGGGATCAGCTACATGGACATCTATGATGTTTTTTCCGGGAAAAAGGCGGAGGAGGATACATTGCAGGTGGCACTGGCCAATCCTCCGTTTCACAGGAGCTACAATTATTCATACCCGGGTAAAAAACTGGATTGCCATTTTTTTAAAATTGACTCAAGCATTACCACCGTATTGGGCAATAACCAGGAAGGGAACACCAACTTCATTCACCTGAAAGCAGGGAAAGGGAACCTTTTTTTCCACCTGGCGCCGATGGCCTTCACCAATTATTTTTTGCTGCGTGACAGGAATATGGGTTATTATGAAGATGTGCTGTCTGTCATTTCTCCAACCACAAGAACAATAGTTTGGGATGAATATTTCCTAACAAAAAGAGATATGTCCGATGATCGTTCAAATCAACGGGATGGGAAAGGATGGTTAAGTGCGTTGTTAAGCTACCCCGCGTTAAAATGGGCATTACTGGTAGCCATTATTACTTTATTACTTTATGTGTTACTGGAAATGCGGAGAAAGCAGCGTTTTATCCCGGTGATCACAAAACCCCGGAATGATTCACTGGATTTTGTAAAGACAATTGGCCGTCTTTATTATGACAAGGGGGATCATAAAAATCTTTGCAGGAAAATGTCTGCCTATTTCCTGGAGCATGTCCGTAACAGGTATAAACTATCTACCGTGGAGATGAATGAAGATTTTATAAAGAACCTGCAATTTAAAACCGGTGCCGATGAGTTGGAGTTGAGAAGTATTGTGTTCTTTATAAAAGACCTGGAAACGATGCCTGCTGTCAGCGAACATCAATTAGCTTATTTTCATAAACAATTGGAATCTTTTTACAGTAAAATATAAACGCTGCGCAACAGCCTATGTCCCTGCGGGGAAGGGGAAACAAAAAATATAAACAAATAAAGTATGGAAGAACAGATATTTCAGCAACGAACTGACCTTACAGGTTTAAGCCAGGCCGTGATGTCGATCCGTAACGAGATAAAAAAAGTGATTGTGGGGCAGGATGAAATGGTGAAACTGATCATTGCTGCATTGCTGGCAGACGGGCATGTATTAATAGAAGGCGTACCGGGAGTTGCCAAAACATTAACGGCAAAACTGGTGGCCCGCAGCCTGGATACAGGTTTTTCCCGTGTCCAGTTCACTCCCGACCTGATGCCATCGGATGTGTTGGGTACACCTGTATTCAATCCAAGGGAAGCCAGTTTTGAATTTAAAAAAGGGCCTGTTTTCAGCAATATCGTATTGGTGGATGAGATCAACCGGGCGCCGGCAAAAACTCAGTCAGCCTTATTGGAAATAATGGAAGAAAGGCAAGCATCTGTCGATGGTAAGACTTATTACATGGCATCCCCTTTTATGGTATTGGCTACGCAAAACCCGGTGGAGCAGGAAGGGACATATCGTTTGCCGGAAGCACAACTGGACCGTTTTCTTTTTAAGATAGTAGTGCCTTACCCCGGTGAAGCGGAAGAACTTTCTATCCTTTCCAGGTTTCACCAGATGGGCAATACGCCGGTGAATGAAATTGTAAGGCCTGTCATGAACAGTCAGCAGATAAATGAATTGAAGCAGCAGGTAAAGAATATCCTCATGGAGGAAAAGTTATTGCAATTCATTGCCCGCCTGATCCACCAGACAAGAAATCATAAATCAATTTATCTCGGCGCCTCACCAAGGGCCTCACTGGCTGTGATGAATGCGGCAAAAGCGATAGCGGCCATGCAGGGCCGTGATTTTGTTACCCCGGATGATATTCGTGAAGTAGTGATACCGGTTCTCCGTCATCGCATCATCCTGGCGCCTGATAAAGAAATGGAAGGAATTACAGAAGATGAAGTAATAAAACAGATCATACAGGGGATGGATGTACCGAGGTAAGAGATGTGAGTGGTGCCCTTCGGCAAGCTCAGGGTGACGAATGAATGGGGAGAATCCTATAGCCAGTAACCAGCAACAACATTGATAAAGTCCTTTTACTTAAACAAGATCGTTTATTACATCGCCGGTTCTGCGGCGGTGGTTTTTGTGTTGAGTTATTTCTTCCCTGTTTTATTCCGGGTAGGGACCCTGGTACTCTTATTACTTGGAGTAGCCGTCCTGATAGATGCATTGCTCGTGTATAGCAAAAGAGATGGTTTTTTTGCACAAAGAATCACAGCAGGCCGTTTCAGCATCGGGGATGATAATAAAGTATTGCTGAACATGGAGAACAAATACTCTTTCCCTGTCAATGTAAGTGTTATTGATGAGATACCTGTACAGTTCCAGGACAGGAACTGGCTGCAGAAAAGAAGGATCGGCGGTCATGAAAAATATGACCTTGAATATTTGCTTAAACCTGTCACCAGGGGCGAATACGTTTTTGATAATATCAATGTCTATGTGCATGCACCGCTGCAGTTGGTAAAAAGGCGGTATACATTTTTTGCCAATGAACTGGTGAAAGTATATCCATCTTATGTGCAGATGCGGCGATATCAATTACTGGCTGTAAGCAACCGCCTGCAGGAAGTGGGAGTGAAGCGGGTCAGGAGACTGGGACATAGCATGGAGTTTGAGCAGATCAAAGAATATGTGCGGGGAGATGATTACCGTACGATCAACTGGAAAGCGACTGCCCGGAAAGATTCGCTGATGGTGAACAATTATACGGATGAACGAAGCCAGCAGATATATTGCCTGATCAATAAAGGCAGGGTCATGAAAATGCCGTTCGGCGGCATGACCTTGCTTGATCATGCCATTAATGCATCATTGGTATTGGCTAATGTAGCCCTGGTAAAACAGGATAAAGCAGGGCTGATCACTTTTGCCGAGAACCTTGACACTTTTGTACTGGCTGATAAGAAGCCCACACAAATGAACCTGGTGCTGGAGACCTTATACAGGCAGCAAACCCGTTTTCTTGAACCCGATTTTGAAAAATTATTTTCTATTATCCGCAACCGGATCACCAACCGCAGCCTGCTGGTGATGTTTACAAATTTTGAATCAGTAGAAAGCCTGCAACGGGAGATGCCTGCCTTAAAAAAAATTGCCCATTATCATTTGCTGCTGGTTGTTTTTTTTGAAAATACAGAGTTGAGATCCCTTGTTGAAAAAAAAGCAGGCAGCCTGGAAGAGATCTATATTAAAACCATCGCAGAAAAATTTGCTTACGAAAAAAGACTGATGGTAAAAGAGCTGCATAAGAACGGCATCCTCTCCATACTAACAGCGCCGGAAAACCTTACCGTCAATACAGTAAATAAATACCTGGAACTGAAAACCAGGATGTCTATTTAGCAATTAACCATAAACGATCATTTTTATTTCTACTCCTTAGTGGCCGGGGTTACATTTGCAAAATGAGTGAAATTCATAACATCCCTTCAGGGGTTGGGGGCTTCGAGGAAGGGAAAGTTTTACTGATCAATAAACCTTTGCGCTGGACATCGTTTGATGCAGTAAGAAAGATCCGTAACCTTATCCGTATAAAAAAAGTTGGTCATGCCGGCACACTTGATCCCTTAGCCACCGGTCTGCTGATCGTATGTACCGGGAAGTTTACCAAGAAGATCAATGAATACATGGCCAGGGAAAAGGAATATACAGGCACTTTCACGCTGGGTGCTACTACTCCAACTTATGATCTTGAAAGTGAGCCCGGAGATTTTTTGCCAGCGACTGGTATTTCAGAAGATGATATAAAAAAAGCAACCCTGCCATTTACCGGTGAGATCATGCAGGTGCCGCCTGCCCATTCAGCTATAAAAATTGATGGGAAAAGAGTGTATGAACTGGCAAGACAGGGTAAGGAGGTAAAAATTGAACCGAGAAAAGTAACGATCAGTGAATTTGAGATCACAGCGATCGAAATGCCGGTAGTGCATTTCAGGGTCGTTTGTTCAACAGGTACCTATATCCGCAGCCTTGCCAATGATTATGGCCGTGCGTTGGGTTGCGGCGCTTATCTCAGCAGTTTGTGCAGGACAAGGATAGGTGAGTTCCATTTAAATGAATCGCTGACGATAGAAAAGTTTGCAGAGATGGTGAAAGGGAAGGAGTGAGTCGTGAAACGTGAGTCGTCAGTCGTGAGTGGAGCCGTTTTTCGGATATTCTAGTAACTTTCAATAGCCCCAAAAATGCTGAACAAAGAACTAATATTCCTGTGGTAGTTATATAGTTTATTAAAGATATGCTGTGCCGTCCTTCTCTGTCATTGCGAGCAAAGCGAAGCAAGGAGAAGGATAAAGCCTGTCCCGGACTTGATCCGGGAAGGATGAGGCCTAGAAAATAAACGGGTAGCCGATACCAAGCTGGAACTGGTCGCCTTTAAAGAATGAATAACCGAACCATTTATTTTGTAAAGCGGCGTTCTCAGGCGATGGGCTCGGGTCTTTTACTTTATATGAATAATCAAAACGGATCACAAAGAAACCGAAATCAACCCGTACACCGGTTCCGACACCAATTGCAATATCTTTTCCCAAACGGCTGAAGCTAAAAACTTCTTCCGGCAAACCGGCTGCTTTTTTCAGGAACCATATATTACCAATATCAGTAAAGAAAGCGCCATTGACCGGGATGCCCACTGCTTTGAAAAGGGGAAAACGAAACTCTGCATTCGCTTCTAACTGCACATCTCCATAACGGTCAGGATTACTCGAAAAGTCTTTGATAGTCGAGCCCTGGCCCAATCTTCTCAAAGCCCAGGCCCGCATACTGTTGGGACCGCCGCTATAATACTGCTTGAAGAAAGGCATTGCATTTCGTTTATCTACTTTCACGGTATTATCCGACGCATAGCCAACTCCTGCAAAAAAACGTAAGGCTATTGAATTTTTTTTATAACGGATAAGACGTGCAAATTCCGCATCCAGTTTTACAAACCGGTATAAATTGGAATCCAGGAATTTGGTATGGATCCACCCGGCCACCAGGGGGCCGGCTTCGAAATTTGTACGGAACACATTCAACGAATTTTTTTTGCCACCGGTTAACGTAAGGGTCCCAATTACAGAAAATACCAAACCATCAGTAAATATATATTGCAAAGAAGGGTCGTCTTTGATCATTTCCTTAAGACTGTCCTGTTTGTTGAGTAAGGAGTATTCTATATTGGGAAATTTAAAATTCACCAATAAGTTCCTTCGCTGGTATTCATAACCCCATGAAGTATTCAGCGTAGTCAGGTTATACAATAGCCTCCGGTCGGTATTGGCTGCACTGAATGAAAGGACAGTGCGGAAGTTATCCCTCCTGTTTTCAGGCAACCATTTATCCAGGATAAGAGCTTTGGGAAAAAAAATCTGGTGGGTGAAACTGATCTGTTTGGTCTGGATGAATTCTTCACTCCCACTGCTTCCAAACTCAATACCATAACGAATATTGCTAATTGCACGGCTGGCTGTTTTTGCAAAATTCCTGTTTTGCAATCCCCCGGTTATACCCAATCCCCACAGGTTCCCGGATAAAGAATTTTGATTAAAGCTTCCTTCAATGGTAGCGCTAACGACTCTTTTTTTAACAGGCGTTAACCGGATAATGTAATCGACCGTGTCCTGGTCTTTACGGGGCACCTGGTCTATATTCACCAAACGCCATGCACCCAATACGTTCAGCCGGTTGATCGTGCGGATATATCTTCGCTGGCGGTATATACTGTCACGTGGCAGGTAAATATTGGGGGGAAATATTTTTGGTTTGAATTTATCGCGGAACTGAATGACCCTGATCCCATCTATAATGGTCTCTTTCCTTTGCAGCCCGGCAGTGTCTATAGTGTAATCAGGATAAATGGTCACATTGCCATTGTAATACTTCGTAAGCCGGGTGCTGTCAATACCCTGCAGGCGGATTTCAAGGTTCACAGTTGGGCTATCCCTTCGTTCACGGAGCTGCTGCAATAACTCTAATTGTTCGAAGGGATCAAGACTGGGTTGTAAAAACGATGCATCCAGCGTATCCCAAAGGCCAACCAGTCCATCGCGGTTAAAACGCAGGTAACCATTATTGCGGTAGAGTTCGGTAAGCCTGTCTAACTCTGCTGATATAGGAACTTTGGCAAAGGGGGCGCCTTTATTAATGTAAGCCTGTTTCCTGCTGGAGTCAGCCAGGCGTTGCAGTTCGGCATGTTTAAGGTTATAGGATATGGAGTCCAGCAGCCATTGTTTGCCGGGTTTTACATCAAAAGTGATGGTCGTTCTCAGCTGGTCTTTCTTTTCCTTTTTGATGGTTTCATAATAGGTTATTGAATCATTGAAATAACCTAATGATACCAGCAATGCCCGCATGTACACGGTAGATCGATCAGCGCTGGTGCTGTCATACCCCGGCGGACTTTTCAATACACTCCAAAACAGTTTATCCAATTTCCTGGCCCGCATACTGTCGTCTAGCTGCCCTTCCAGGCCATCGACCATGTTATCTTTTTCCCCACTTGTAAAGTTGCCAATAAGGTTGATATTTGTTTTGTAAACAAAAGGTTTGTTGGGCTGGTATTTTTTGACGATCGTACAGGAAACAGCAGACACCATGAACCAACCGGCGATGATTGTTTTCAGGAGGCGGAAGCAGGAAAATGATTGGCCGGCTGACATAGTTAATTTACAAAAGGATGCTGGGTAAACCTAAGGCCAAATATATTCAAAGTTTGGGCCATAAAAAACACAGGGACGAAGAAGGTCTCTTCATTGCTGAAGGACCGAAACTGGTAGCTGAGTTGATCGGGTCTGTTCCGCAGCAGGTGCAGGAAGTATATGCTGTTAAAGAATGGATAAATAATAATGGCCGCATGCCGCATACATCCTTTACAGAAGTGACCGAAGCAGAACTGGAAAAACTATCGCAATTAAAAACACCTAACCAGGTGCTGGCGATTGTCAAAAAGTTTGAAACAGGCGATAAGATCATTAAAAAAGGAAAATTGTCGCTGGTGCTGGATACCATCCAGGACCCGGGCAACCTGGGAACCATCATCCGTATTGCAGATTGGTTCGGCGTGCCGCAGATCATTTGCAGTAATGATTGTGCCGATGTATATAATCCTAAAGTAGTGCAGGCTACGATGGGCAGCATTGCAAGAGTAAAAGTTTTTTATACAGACCTGGTTGGTTGGCTGGAGCAACAGAAAGACATTCGTATCTACGCCACCATGCTGGAGGGAAAAGATATAACTAAAATGGATCCGTTGAAAGAAGGGCTGCTCGTTATCGGCAACGAATCAAAAGGCATCAGTAATGAAATAATGGAGTTGGTGAATGAAAAGATAACTATTCCCAGGAAAGGGAAGGCGGAATCATTGAATGCGGCAGTGGCGGCGGGGATCGTGTTATCGAAGTTGACTACCTGAACTGTATCGCTTTCACCGGTTGTATCTTTCTTACCAGTATAGAAGGTATCATCAATACCAAAAAGCAAACTACCAGGGTGCCGGCACAAATAAGCCCTACCTGCCACCACACAATTTTTACAGCCGCCTCGCTCAGGTAATATGCTTCTTCTTTCAGCTTGATAAAACCGGTTTCTTTTTGCAGGTATAATAATCCAAGCGCTACTACAAGGCCAATGATGATGCCTGTGATGGTAATGATAAGTGAATGACGGAGAAATATCTTTTGCACCGTCCAGTCAGTAGCGCCGAGTGATTTTAAAACACCTATCATCCGGACTCTCTCCAGTACAAGAATAATAAGACAAGTAATAAGGTTGATCACTGCCACTACGATCATAAAACCGATCAGTACATTGCGGGTGATATCCTGCATCCCCAGCCAATCAAAGATATTAGGTGAGATATTTCTGACACTTTGCGTATCCCAGGTAAGCGGGAAATCTTCCATCTCATATATTTCATTGGCCGCTTCA
>DATDIX010000327.1:0-11229 GCA_036520835.1 Chitinophagaceae bacterium
GCTACGTAGGTGGCAGCGCCGCCATATTCCCCGCCAAGGGCAAGGCCCTGGATCAATCTTAATAGCAATACAAGCAATGGCGCTGCTAAGCCGATGGTTTTATAACTGGGAACCAGGCCTATTAAAAAAGTAGAACCGCCCATTAATACAAGTGTAAGCAGGAAAGTGTATTTACGCCCGATCAGGTCGCCTAACCTGCCAAATACCAAAGCGCCGAATGGCCTTACAATAAAACCTGCGGCAAAAATGGCTAATGTACTCAACAGGGCGGCTGTCGCATTTCCTTCGGGAAAGAATTGGGTGGAGATGGTCTTGGCCAGCATCCCGAATATGTAAAAATCGTACCATTCGATCATGGTACCCACGGAAGAAGCGGCAATGACAGAGCGGATCGTTTTTGGTGAGATCATTTGGTTCATGCAGTTAAGATATGAATTTAGCCCGCAAGCAAAAAACAAAATCAATGAGAACGTTCCCGTAAATCAGGGCTAATTCAGATTGAGTTGTGTAAATTTATCGCTCAATAATAAAAACCGGTTACTTAATTCAAATTGCGTATGTCATACCCCTACCAGATACAGAGCATGGACCAGTATGAAATGGCGTATCGTGTCAGCATAAACGAGCCTGAAGAATTCTGGGCATCTGTTGCCAGGAATTTTCAATGGAGAAAGAAATGGGACAAAGTGCTTAACTGGAATTTTAAAGAACCAAAAGTTGAATGGTTCAAAGGAGCTAAGCTGAACATTACAGAGAATTGTATTGATCGTCATTTGGAAACCCTGGGAGATAAGCCCGCCATCATCTGGGAGCCCAACAACCCGGAGGAAAGAGTAAGGGTAGTGACTTATAACCGGCTGCATAAAAGAGTTTGCCAGTTCGCCCAGGTATTAAAGAATAATGGTGTAAAAAAAGGCGACAGGGTTTGTATTTATATGGGTATGGTGCCTGAATTGGCTTATGCTATACTAGGCTGTGCAAGAATCGGCGCTATTCACAGCGTGATATTCGGAGGTTTTTCTGCACAAAGTATTGCAGACAGGCTCTATGATGCGCAGGCGGAATATATCATAACCTGTGACGGTGCTTATCGTGGCGGTAAGGATATTCCGCTGAAGAGTGTGATCGATGATGCGTTGATCGGGAACAGGACGGTAAAAAAAGTAATTGTTTATACAAGAACCCGGACACCCGTCTCCATGCTGAAAGGAAGAGATGTGTGGTGGGAAGATGAAATGGAACATGCAGAAGCGCAGGTGGAGAAAGAAGGGAAAGTATCATTCCCTGCCGAGGAAATGGATGCGGAAGATCCCTTGTTTATTTTATATACATCAGGCAGTACCGGTAAACCCAAAGGAGTAGTACACAGCAGTGCCGGGTATATGGTGTGGACCGCTTATACTTTCGTCAATGTTTTTCAATACAAACCCGGGCAGGTACATTTTTGTACGGCAGATATCGGGTGGATAACAGGGCATAGTTACATTGTATATGGCCCGTTAAGCGCCGGGGCTACCTCTGTTATGTTCGAAGGTATTCCCACCTGGCCGGATGCCGGGCGATTCTGGAATATTGTAGATAAGCATAAGGTCAATATTCTTTATACAGCGCCAACAGCTATCAGGAGTTTAATGGGTTTTGGTTTGGATCCTATAAAAGGAAAGGACCTTTCTTCGCTGAAAGTGCTGGGCACAGTTGGCGAACCGATCAATGAAGAAGCCTGGCATTGGTATGATGAGAATATCGGTAAAAAGAAATGTCCCATTGTCGATACCTGGTGGCAGACAGAAACAGGCGGAATTCTTATTTCCAACATTGCAGGGATTACACCGGCAAAACCGGGCTGGGCTACTTTGCCAATGCCGGGAGTGGAACCAATACTCGTTGATGAAAATGGCAATGAAGTAATTAAGAAAGATGAGAACGGGCTGTTGAAAGGGAACCTCTGTATCAGGTCGCCCTGGCCTTCCATTATCAGAACAACGTATGGTGATCATGAACGATGCCGTACTAATTATTTTGCCACTTATGAGAATTTATACTTTACCGGCGATGGGGCACTAAAGAATGAGAATGGTTTTTACCGGATCACCGGCAGGGTGGATGATGTATTGAATGTAAGCGGTCATAGAATTGGAACGGCTGAAGTGGAAAATGCAATTAATATGCATGCAGGCGTAGTAGAGAGTGCGGTGGTGGGCTACCCGCATGATATAAAAGGTCAGGGTATCTATGCCTATGTGATCTTTAACCAGATGCATGGCGATGAAGAATTGACAAGAAGGGATATCCTGCAAACAGTAACAAGGGTTATTGGTCCGATTGCCAAGCCGGATAAAATTCAATTTGTATCTGGCTTGCCAAAAACAAGAAGCGGAAAGATCATGCGGCGTATTTTAAGAAAGATCGCAGAAGGAGAATCTTCCAATCTCGGTGATATTACAACTTTACTGGACCCGGGTGTGGTGGAGGAAATAAGGAACGGGAAACTATAAACAACTTAAACATTAAAGCAGCCTTATCCGGCTGCTTTAAATGGGTTTTTCCAGTTTTATAGAAACAAATGCGTAGCTGAAAAATATCAAAAACTATACCTGAACCGGGTTTATACACTTGCCGGATAAAAAAACATGACTAATATTTAGTTGTTACGAAAGCTGGAAATTATTTTTGGCCCCCGACTCTTATGAAGGCAGGTAATATCTTATGAAAAATAAAAAAAGCAAAAGACGACTCCGGATTATTTTGATCTGGGTATCCTGGGCACTACTGTTCCAGATTATCCTGATCAATATCAGCGCAGCATTATATGCTGACAAACTCACTTATTTATATACTCCTGATACGGATACCTGGACAAAACCTGTTTCCAATAATATATTTGCCAAAACCTGGCGTCTTTTTACGGGGCCAAAATTTTACCGGCAATCCATTACCGACACGCCTCATTTTTCTTTTACCACCATATACCTGGAGACTTCCAAAAAAATTCCGGTTGAGACCTGGTATGCTAAAACTGATTCAACTCCCAAAGGAACCGTTATATTATTTCATGGTCTCATGGGTCATAAGGGTCATGTTATTCGTGAAGCTGCTGAGTTCAGGCGCTTAGGATACCATGTGATGATGGTGGATACAAGGGGGCATGGTAATAGCGGGGGAAATGTGATCACCATAGGTTACCGGGAAGCAGAAGAAGTGAAGCTGGGCTATGATTATATCAAACAGGCTGGTGAAAAAAATATATTACTGTGGGGAGCATCTATGGGAGCTGTAGAAATACTGAAAGCCATTTCCGACCACGATCTGAAGCCTGCCGGTATTATTGTTGAAATGCCTTTCCTGTCGTTACAGTCACACCTGGAAGGAAGGGCCCGCACTTTGGGCTTCCCGGAACAACCATTTGGGTTCCTTACCAGTTTTTGGATAGGTGTAGAAAGAGGATTTAACGGCTGGGGTTTTCAAACTACGGAGTATGCAAAGAAAGTGAGTTGTCCTGTTCTGATGCAATACGGAGATAAAGATGAACTGGTCTTACCATACGAAACAGAAGCGATCTATAATGCGCTTGCTTCAAAGACAAAAAGACTGGTAGTATATGACAATGCTGTTCATGAACAATTTTTGCAAAAAGATCCGGCTGCCTGGACAAGAGAAGTGGAAACATTTCTAAAACAAATACCAGCTACTACTTTCTGATGGTAACTTTTGTGCCGACGGGGGTAAATCGATAGATCTCATCTACATCATCCCTCTTCATAGAGATACAGCCGAGGGTCCAGTTTTTGAATTTATCTATTACAAAATCCTCATTTGGCCAGGTACCGTGTATACCGATAGAACCACCAATGCTGGCAGAGGCTGGTATCTCACCTTTTTCTTTTCGTTGCTTGAATTTTTCCCAGCTTTCTTTGGTAGGATAATCAATAGCTAAAAAACGATACCATTTTTCATGTACACGTTTACTGGTGATGCGGAAATTGCCTTCAGGAGTGTTCTTGTCCCCGGCAATTTTTTTATCATCGAGGCTGTTATTACCAAATACAACAGGATAGGTAGCGTACCAGCCTTTATCATCATACACGCTTAACTCATAGTCTGATTTATCAATAATGATCGAGATGCCTCCTTCGGGGCCATTGATCGCACCGGGTCTTTTGAATAGCTTTTTTACTTCCTTCGGGGAAGATGAAGGAGTATTGAAAACCAGGAATCCACTTCCCAGCAAAACAGAGGCGAGTACGATTACATTTTTCATAGTCCTACACTTGACCGTCCGGGTTCAGAACGGGGTACCGGTATCTTTTATTTTTAGCGGATTTTGATTTAACGATGGCTTTACAATTGTACCAAATATGCAAAAATGGTGCAAAGAAAAATCCCGTTGAATAATTTCAACGGGATGTGGAAAACAAAATAGTATTTATCCTTAATTAAAACGGGATCGTACTGCTTTTACCAGTTACTGAGACGGAAACCTACGTTATAAGGTGTCTGGTCAAGCCCTTTATCCCACATATTGTTGAAAGCATAGCTTCCGTAGAATTTTACAGGGCCTAATAATATTTCACCTACATAGGACAATTTCCAGCGTTCCAGGTTGAAATCGCTTTTAACCTTATCAATATCACCGTCATTTTTGGTCTTGTTACGGGCACTGTATAAGTAGCCGCCACTTACGCCCAGGCTGATGCCAAAACCATTGTGACGATCAGGGGTAAAATTAAAATTCAGCATTACCGGGACAGTGAGATAATCGACGGCCAGCTTACTCTTTTTGGCGCCTTCCAGGGCCGGGTCCACTGTTATCTGCGTAGGGTTTTTTAAGTATTTAACCCTTGTATCATCATAGAAGTAATTATTCAATTCAAGACCTACTCCATACTTCAGGTTCACTACATGTTTTATCATATTGATTCGTTGCATAAAGAGCCATATGTTGACGTTTCGTGATTTGCCTGAACGGGTCCTGGCCCAGTCTTCGTTTTCGGCATAAGCGGTTCCTGCAAAATCCTGTGCTTCCTGGCTGGAAGGGTCGGTATTATCCACATAGTTTGAAAAACCCAGGTCAACGATCCACCAGTTGGTGCTGATATTGGAAGGTTTGTCACGGTTCTTCCTGGGGCTGATGCGAAGCCCGCCTTTATAGTCATCATCATTATCAGGCTGGCTGCCTTTTTCACGAACGATCACCATACCGCCTATTTTAATGGTATCAGGCGCCTGTTTGGCTGTGGTATCAGTTTGCGCAAAGCCTGTCATCAGTGTGCATACAGCTATGCACAGGGTAAATATCCTTTTCATCTCTTTTTGATTTTAAAAATAATTAATTCAGTTTAATGGCCAGCCCGGCTATCAGCAAGCGACTGTCATCTTCATCGGTTGCTTTGATGTTGGTCCTTTTTTCAAACGTCCGTGTTATTTTCCGGAAAAAACCACGGTATTTGTTTTTACTTCCATCGTTGCTGGCGAAATCGGCATCAGGATTATCAGTCGTTTTACCTGATCCGTCTTCTGATATGTTGGACGTATTATCACGCTGTGGTGTTACAGTAGCTATATCAGTTTTGTTATCGGAATCTGTTAAACTTCCTTTAGGATTTGCGTCTACAATAATTTCTTCCTGTTTGGGGTCAACATTAGGATTATGATCCGGTGTAGGCAGGTTGTTGCCTCCTTTCTTATCCCCTTCTGTTTTCGCAATAATATTTTCTTCCGGCTTTACCTGCGAAGGAGTTGGTTTATTCTTTTTATTTTTTGCTTCACCTCTGGTTACAGGTTCCTTTGTTGATTGTTCATCTTTTTTAGGTTCAGTATTGGCAATGGCCTGTACTTCAACCGGAGATTCATTTACAGAAGGCTTAACTGGACTATTATCTGTTGGTTTTACTGTTTGAGTTTTTTCGCTGGCGATATCACCCCTTCTTGGTTTATTGTTCAACAAAACGATCGCAGTAGTGCTGATGCCGATCAATAACACAGCCGCTGCTGCAATTCTCCACCAGCGGATAGCCACCACTTTTGCTTTTTCTTCTTTACGGTATAATGATTCTTTATCCGGGAAAGCGATCGCTTCAGGCTGCAGTTTTGTTTTTTGGAATAGTTCCAGTTCTTTTTTTGCAGCAGAATGCCCGGCAACAAATTTTTCTACATCTTTTATTTCCTGCTCTGTTAGTTCATTATCTATATAGGAAAGCAACCACTCTTCGTAATTGTTCATATTGATAGAAGAGCTGTTACGGGCCATCAATGTTTCTTTATTGCTGTAAGTGATAGTAGTATCAGGAGCAAGCCTGGTTTGCAAAAGGATGTCCAGTTCTGCTTTCAGGTCAGGATTGTCACCGGCGAATATCTCTACCTCGCGGCGCTCTTCACTGCTCAGCTCATTATCCAGGTAAAGGATAAAATATTCTTCGTAATTATGGCGGTTAAGTTTCATTCTTAAGTCTTTTGCTAACAGCTAAAAGCCCGGGGCTCATAGCTTCCTTATATCACATTTTCAATTTTTACCAAATAATCTTTCAACTGAACCCTGGCCCTGTGCAGGTACACTTTTACCTGGCTTTCACTTAGACCCATTATCTGCCCGATCTCATCATAGCTATATCCTTCGTAGTCTTTTAATAATACCAATGACCGTTGTGTTTCGCTTAACCGGCTCAGTGCCTCTTCCAGTACCTTTTTCAGGTTATTGGCAGGGCGGTCCTGCACTTTTGCCTTGTCGCTGAATTCTTCTTTTAATTGCACTCTTTTCACTTTACGTATATGATCTATCATCTGGTGATAAGCGACCGTAAAAAGATAAGATTTGCATTTGACCGGGTCTATCTCCTCGCGGTTGCGCCACATTTTCTCAAAGGCGGTCTGAACGACATCCCTTGCATCTTCCTCATGTTTGAGGTTTTTCAGGATAAAGCGGTACACATTATCTGCATACGTCTTTACACATTCATTGTATTCTCTTTCAGTCATAAACAGCCGAAGACAGTTTCAAAAATACAGGCATCACCCCGCATTTTCAGGTTAAACGATTGGTTTTATGAAAAGGTTACAGGCCGGGCAAAAAAAACATACGGCCTAATTACTTGCTAATCAATTTACAGGGAAGAAAAAAATTGGTGAGACAACGTTTCCCAGGTCATTTTGTTGGAGTTATTGTCCTTCTCCTTTTTGCAACAGCCTTCCATGGACTCCTTACAGGGGGTATGCTGTTTAGCAGGCGAAGCAGCCCAAAGCACCAGGAAACTACCGGCAATAATGACGGCCAATAAAAGGGATCTTATGATATTCCTGTTTTTCAAGCTGGTTGATTTTAGTCTTTGACGACAGCAAACCAAAAAATGTTACAGTAAAAGTAAAAAGCAATTTTGTCCGAAAAAGCCAATTGTTGACAAACCGCTGTTTTTTGCCAATGAAATGCGGAAAAAGGGGGGTAGAGTGTTTTGGGCTTACTCATAAAAACAAGAGAAAAGGGGTAACTCAATATATTTGCTGCTCAAACAATAAGCATGAACAAAAAATTTGCGAGCCGGATTGCCGGGGAAGTAGAAGAGATAAAAGCAGCCGGCCTGTATAAAACGGAACGTATTATTACCAGTGCACAGGGAGCAGAGATAACAGTGAATGGCAAGACTGTATTGAATTTCTGCGCTAATAATTATCTCGGTCTTTCCTCACATCCCAAAGTGATCGAAGCAGCACATAAAGCCATTGATTCGCATGGCTACGGGATGAGTAGTGTTCGTTTTATCTGCGGTACGCAGGATATTCATAAAGAACTGGAAGAAAAGATCTCGAAATTCCTCGGGACAGAGGATACTATTTTATACGCCGCTGCCTTTGATGCTAACGGCGGCGTATTTGAACCTTTATTCAATGAACAGGATGCGATCATCTCCGATGCATTGAACCATGCATCTATTATTGATGGCGTTCGTTTGTGCAAGTCGCAGCGTTTCCGCTACGAACATAACAATATGGCCGACCTGGAAGCAAAACTAAAAGAAGCTGCTGCCTGCCGCAGCCGTATCATTGTTACCGATGGTTCATTCAGTATGGATGGAACGATAGCACAATTGGATAAGATCGTTGAGTTAGCCTCAACATATGATGCCGTGATCATGATCGATGAATGTCATTCATCAGGCTTCCTGGGCAAAACGGGAAGAGGTACTCATGAATACCGCGGGGTGATGGGGAAGATAGATATTATCACGGGTACATTGGGCAAAGCGCTGGGAGGCGCTTCGGGGGGATTCACTTCTGGTAAAAAAGAAGTGATAGATATGCTGCGCCAGAAATCAAGGCCTTATTTATTCAGCAATACACTGGCGCCTTCTATTACCGGAGCGTCCATTGCTGTACTGGATATGCTGACAGAAACAACCGAACTAAGAGATAAGCTGGAATACAATACCAAATACTTCCGTAGCAAGATGACGGAGGCCGGGTTTGATATCCGGCCTGGTGATCATCCTATTGTTCCTATTATGCTGTATGATGCAGTATTGTCACAAAATTTTGCCGCCAAACTACTGGAAGAAGGCATTTATGTGATAGGTTTTTTCTTCCCGGTGGTACCCAAAGGGCAGGCAAGAATCAGGGTGCAGCTAAGCGCAGCGCATGAGCAGAAGCATTTGGATAAAGCGATCAGTGCTTTTACCAAAGTTGGGAAGGAACTGGGCGTATTGAAATGATCAAAAGAAACCTCCCTGATCATGTCAGGGGGTTGATGGGTATGAATTATATAGTCAGCTCATTGGCTGCTTGTTTTAACCCATCCGGGTGTACATTTCTTCCTTCTATAACTACCATGTAGCGTTTACCTGTAAAGTAGGTAAGCGAACAGCGGTTATTAGTATTGTTGCAATTTTCTATTGCCTTATGCCCTTTAAAATCTATTGTTTTAGTGTATTCATTATCGCTAACGGATTGAATATTAAGCAAAGTCATGTATTGAGTACTATAATATCCTGAGCCTGCAGGTCCCCCGCAATCCCAGATATTGATTTTGACTTCGGTCGAATCATTGATACTGTATTCGGCGTTTGCCAGGCCGGTACCCATCGCTGAATTAACCTCGAAATGGGATCTTTTGGCACCCATGATGGATTCTGGCAAAAGGGCTTTTAATTCATCAAGGGTCAAAGGCGGTAGTTTCTGCAACTCTTCCGATTGCTTCTTTATTTCTTCGGCTAACTGCTGCATTTTACTATCATCGACGCTGGCCGTTGGTTTACCATCCTCGCTTTTTACTTCAACTGTTTTTTTATTATTGTTACAGGCGGGCAGCAAACATGCCACAACCATACAAAGGAAAATAAACTGCTTCATGGCAAGACGTTTTGGTTTAGACTATAAATGTAATCAAATTCGGGTTTTTACGATAAAAAAGAGATGCACAGCTTTTTTACAGAATACCGGAAAAAATATTGATATAAGTTATGAAAAGCAACAATGACTTATTACTTTCGTTACTCTTTCTAGTGGATTAATTCTACCGAATCCCTCCTCTGAATCTCCCTAACTAATTTATTGGACCCGAAAAAACTGAGTAATGAAGAAATTATTTCTATGCTTCATCGCAGGAGCGGTAGTATTGTTTATGCTGTCATCATGTGCCTCTGTAAAAAGAGATTGCCAGGGCAATAAGCATTACAAACAAAAAGGCGGATTTTACCTGTAAGCGGTTACAGGCGCAAGAAATCGAATGATCCTGGTCCTAAGCCGGGATTTTTTATTTTTATCAAAACTATCCTGATGCGGATCATTATTTCCCTTGTTTTAATAACTGTATTCTCTCCTCATTATTCTTCCTGCCAGTCACAAGCTTTTCCCCAAAGCTGGTTTGGCAACTGGAAGGGTGAACTGCAATGGTATAAAGGAGCTGCAAAAGAACCCCGGAAAGTGAATATGGAATTGCGGATCCATCCAACCGACAGCGCTGGTAAATATTCATGGCAGATCATTTACGGAAATGAATCAAAGGATAACCGGCCTTACCTGCTGATCGCAAAAGATACCGCCAAAGGACATTGGGCGATTGATGAGAATAATGGTATTATACTCGACCAGTTTTGGGTAGCTGGTAAATTCTGCGGCGCTTTTACCGTGAACAGCTCAACTATTGTAAATAATTACTGGATGGAAAGCGGAAGGCTGGTTGTTGAGTTTTATGGGCTTTCGGGGAAACCTATCGCTACTACAGGCAAAGGAACCGAAGAGTCACCCTTAGTGGATAGTTATAAGGTCTCTACCTATCAAATAGCGGTGCTGACAAGACAATAGCAGTAATACCTCTGATAGTCTTTGCTTAGATACCCGATGCACCTAACTTTGCCAAAATTTATCCGTGGTAATGAGATTTGTTACTTTTTGCCTGCTGGCAATTGTTTTTTTTATTTCCTGTTCACAGAATAATGTAGAAATTGATAATAGCCTGAAAAAGTACTTTGACGAAAACAAGGTCGAAGGCTGTTTTGCCCTCATGAATAACGGCACCGGTAAATTCACCGTATATAACCTGGCCCGTTATCGTGACAGCAGCTATTTACCGGCATCCACTTTCAAGATCGTTAATTCATTGATCGGTTTGCAAACAGGTAAGATCACCAATGACAGCATGGTGATAAAATGGGACAGTGTAAAAAGGTGGGCAGACGACTGGAACCGGGACCTTACCATGTACAATGCATTCCGGGTGTCTGCCGTCAATTATTACCAGGAAGTAGCCAGGAGGATAGGAAAAGATACCATGCAGCTATGGCTCGACTCCCTGAAGTATGGAACAAGAAAGATCAAAACAACGGTAGATAGTTTCTGGCTGGATAATTCTTTGAAGATTACACCTGACGAACAACTGGGACTGGTCAAGAGATTATACTTTGATGATCTGAAACCTTTTTTCAAAAGCTACCAGGAAATGGTAAAAAGGGCGATGTTATTTGAAAATAATACTAATTACCGGCTTGGTTATAAGACCGGCTGGGGATTTACTGAAGAGGGCCATGCCATTGGCTGGGTAGTTGGCTGGATCGAAGAAAATAACCACCCTCATTTCTTTGTGCTGAATATTGAGTCGCCCGAAAGGGATTTTGATATGAGGACCGTCAGGATGAAGATGCTGAAGGACATTTTAAAACAACTGGGTTTTCTGGAAGGCAGGATGTAATAGTAATTTTTCGTTCAATATTGGGTGAAATTTGTGCGGGTTTGGTTTAATTGTTGAGT
>DATDIX010000328.1:0-11291 GCA_036520835.1 Chitinophagaceae bacterium
TGGATCAATGTAACATTTATAGCGGGTGAGATCAAACAGCCGCAAAAGAATATTCCCAAAAGCCTGTGGATAGGTGTGCTTGTTTGTATTGCTGTATACCTGTTGGTGAACCAGGCCTATTTATATGTACTGCCTGTTGAAAAAGTAGCTGCATCTTCTTTAGTTGCCTCAGATGCCATCGCCGTAGCATGGGGAAAGGAAGGAGGGGCGATCGTTGCTGCGCTGATCGTTCTCTGCACATTTGGCGCTATCAATGGGAATGCGATGGCAACAAGCCGTGTTACTTACGCTATGGGGAAAGATAAAGTTTTTTTGCCCTGGGCGGGTAAAGAACATAAACGTTTTCAAACACCCGGCAATGCCTTATGGCTGCATGGTGCCTGGATATCGATGTTCATCCTTACCGGCACATTTGATATGCTGGCAGACATGATGGTTTTTATCAGTTGGATCGCCTACGGCATGGGAGCTGTTGGTATTTTTATGTTGCGCCGGAAAATGCCGGATAAGGAAAGGCCGTATAAAATATGGGGACACCCGTTTATTACCCTGCTGTTTATTGCATTCACGGCATTTTATCTCATCATCACCGTATATAATGATGTCACCAATTATATTCATCACCGGCAACCGGTGATCAATTCGTTGCTGGGCTTAGTTATTACAGCGCTTGGCATCCCTTTGTATTTCTATTTCAGGAAAAAGAAAAACTGATCACAGCATTTTACAGATCATCTTTCCCAGCATCATCAGGCCATAATCAGCGTCCTCGTCCCAGGGTTTGCCAAAACTGATGCGGATGCAGTTGTCATATCCGCAACTGGGCGAGAATATTTTTCCCGGTACCACTGAAATATGATGTTTCATAGCTTCTGTCCGAAGTTTGAAAGCATTTACTTTTTTGTTCAGTTGCACCCACAATACAAACCCGCCCTGCGGTCTTGATACTTTACTATCTTCCGGGAAATAATTAATGATAGCCTGCACATAACGGAGCGATTGGGTGTGTAATGCCTTCCGCATGTTCTTCAGATGGTATTCATAACGGCCATTTTTCAGAAAATGGGCCATGGCCACTTGTGTTAGCGTAGGGCTACTGATATTTTGCATTCTTTTTAACTGCTTCACCTGCTCTATAAATTTTCCGGCAATGACCCATCCTATCCGGTAGCCGGGCGCCAATGATTTGCTCAATGAAGAGCAATGCATTACCAGGCTTTTGGTGTCATAATACTTGCAGGTCAGGGGCCTGTTTTTTCCAAAATACAATTCACCGTAAATATCATCTTCAATCAACGGGACATCGTATTTGGTAATGATCTGCACTAATTTCTTTTTATTTTCATCCGGCATACAGCCGCCAAGTGGGTTGTTGAAATTAGGAACAGTAACAACTGCTTTGACCGGATATTTTTTAATCGCTTGTTCCACGTCATCGGGATCAATGCCGGAAATAAAGCAAGAAGATATCTCCACCACTTTCAGTCCCATGTTTTCAATGGCCTGGAATATGCCGAAATAATTGGGTGATTCAACAGCTACTGTGTCACCGGGCTGGGTAACAGCTCTCAGGCAAAGCGTAATGGCTTCAAGACAACCGGCTGTTACCAATACCTCATCAGGTTTTACCTTTCCACCCCAGTTAAAAGAAAGTTTCGCTATTTGTTCTCTCAATTCAGGATTACCCTGCGGATGTTCATAGCCGGCGCAGGCATCTTTGCTGTGACGCACTGCATGTATCACCGATTTATTTATTTTGGCCAACGGTAAAAGAGCAGGGTCAGGAACAGCCAGTGCAAAGTTGATGACCTTGTGATCATGTGTGGCAATATCAGAATAGATCGATGCGATCATTTCTTTCACACTTACTTCATGTGATAAGGGATCGGCCGGCGCTATTTTGGGATAATCCGGAAAACGACGGTTGTTAAACCGGACATAGTAACCTGATTTGGGTCTTGATTCGATCAGCCCTTTGCCTTCCAGATGATAGTACGCCTGGAAGGCGGTACCCATACTGATACCATATTCATCACTCAATACACGGACGGAAGGAAGTTTGTCGCCGATCTTCAATACATCTTCAGCGATCATTTTTTCGAGGCCACGAGCCACCTGCATATACAGGTGATCATCGGTGGCAAGATCATTCTTACGCATGTGTTAAAAAATCTGATATAGTCAAAAATACAAAAACTGAATCTGTTTTTTATAATTATTTCAGCACATTTTTGTGTAGCGTTTTTAAAAATTGATGAAAGGTAAAAAACCGCAGGAATCGGGTTGCCGGGAGATCTTACTTCAGTCAACTTGCATCATCACCGGGTGGAAAATGAATGATGAGTATGAAAAAAGAACTGCATAAAGCTTATATCGCATTAGCGGTGGTTAGTTTCTTCTGGGGCACTACTTACATTGCTGCAAGGATAGGAGCGCAGCAGATGCCGGGTTTATTTATTTCCGGTATCCGCCAGTTTGTTTCAGGCGCTATCCTTGTCAGTTTCTTTTTACTGAAAGGTCATCATATACCCGGCTGGAGTATTCTTAAGAAAATATCTGTTCAAAGCATTTTCTTATTGTGTATTGCCAATGGCCTGCTTACCTGGTCGGTTGAATATATCAGCGGAGGATTGGCCGCCATCATTGCAGCGCTGGTTCCGTTATTCATTGCGCTGTTCACGCTGTGGTTATCCAAATGTGCAAAGATCACCCGGTGGATGATCGCCGGCCTGATCATTGGCTTTGCAGGGGTACTAACTATATTTTATGATTATCTCGGCCAGTTGCAGAATAAAACATTTGTATGGGGTATTGTGCTGGCCTTGTTATCTACGTTGTCATGGTCATTTGGTACGGTGTACACATCGAAACAAAAACCACCGATAGACATCATGTTCAATGTAGGATTGCAAATGCTGATCGCCGGCATCGTTGTACTTACTGTTTGTGCTATCACGGGTAAATATGTGAACCTTGCCTATGCCGGGCAGGATTCCCTGCTCGCTCTCTTATACCTGATCGTATTTGGTTCGCTGCTGGCTTATTCAGCCTATGTATTTGTAATTGGGAAACTGCCACCTACACAGGTATCAGTATATGCTTATATCAATCCAGTGGTCGCCGTGGTTTTAGGCTGGTTAATATTGTCAGAGAAAATGAATGTGAATATGATCATCGGGACCATCGTCACCTTGTTCGGTGTATACCTGGTTAACCGTGAATTTAAAAAAGTAAAGCAATGAGCAACATCAGCATTATTGATTACGAACCCAAACACCAGTCTTATTTTGAAGCGCTGAACCGTGCCTGGATAGAAAAATATTTTGAAATGGAAAAAAGGGATGTGGAAGCGCTTACCCGGCCGGATGAAACCATTATCAAAAAAGGCGGCGCCATACTGATGGCTGAATATGATGGTGTCATTGCCGGTACGGTTGCGCTGAAAAAAGTGGATGATACAACTTATGAATTCACTAAAATGGCGGTGGATGAGAATTTCAGGAGAAGAGGTATTGCAGAAGCGCTGAGCTATGCCAGTTTCAGAAAAGCAAAACAACTCGGGGCCAAAACGATCATATTATATTCCAACAGTATCCTGCGGCCGGCTATTACTATGTATGAGAAGATAGGGTTCAGGCATGTGCCGGTGAAAGATTCCGGGTATATAAGATCGGATGTGAAAATGATGATCACGATGGAAACAGCGCTCCATTCTGCCGATAATTTTTATTTGCCAGTTAAAACATAAAGCCATGCCACTGCAAATTATAAGAGCCGGCGTTGCTAATGCAGCACAGATCGCTACTGTCGGAAAAAAATCTTTCCGCCGTTCATTTGAACACCTGTTCAACAGCAGGGAAGAGTTGTTTGAATATCTTGAACACACGTATGATCCTGTTAAGCTGGCTAAGAGCCTGCGGAAGGAAAATAATTTCTATTTCCTTGCCTGGCTCAACGGGGAAGTGGTTGGTTTTGCCAAAGTAAAATTGAATTCCCTGAATGACCAGATAGAATCCATTGCGCAGATGGAACTGCAAAAGATCTATGTGCTTCCGGAGAAACATGGCTATGGAGTAGGTACGGCTTTGATGAATGAAGTGAAAAACCTTGCCCGGGAGGTTTGCCCGGATTATATATGGCTGGATACACATACCAGCAATGAAAAAGCGATCGGGTTTTATGAAAAGAACGGATTTAATAAGATCGGGAAATATTATTTCACGATCGGGACCCAGGTATTTGAATACCACCTGATGGCGCTGCCGGTTGCCATTAAAATAAGAGCAGCTTGTTAAACCTTAAATCAACAATATGGAATTGCTTACAGACTTCATGACACGAAAAACGACACACTCAAAAATTCAGCAGGTGGATTTTGAAAATCTTGAATTCGGAAAATACATATCCGATCACATGCTGCTCTGCGACTATGCAAACGGGGAATGGCAGCAACCGCAGATCGTACCTTTTGCTAATCTTTCGCTGAATCCCGCAACACTGGCTTTGCATTACGGGCAAACCGTATTCGAAGGCATGAAAGCCTTTCGCATGAATGATGGACGCATCAACATTTTCAGGATCGACAGGCATTATGACCGCTTTGTAAGATCGCTGGAAAGAATGTGCATGGCCGTGCCGCCAAAAGAAATATTTGTGGAAGGATTATTGAAGTTGGTAGCAATGGATAAAGCATGGGTGCCGGAAAAAGGCGGCGCATCTTTATACATCCGCCCGTTCATCTATGCCAGCGAAGCAAAGTTCGGCGTGAAGATATCCGAGCAGTATCGCTTTATCATTTTCACAGGCCCGGTTCCTGAATTATATGTAAAGCCGATCAAAGTAAAAGTAGAGACCAATTATATAAGGGCAGCCAAAGGCGGAACCGGTTTTGCCAAATGCGGCGGTAACTATGGCGGCGCTTTTTATCCAACACAATTAGCCCGGCAGGAGGGTTACGACCAGGTATTATGGACAACGGGGAAAGAAGACCCAACCATAGAAGAATCAGGAATGATGAATGTGATGTTCGTTATCAATGATATGTTGGTGACGCCGCCCTTATCCGATTCAATACTGGATGGGGTGACAAGGGATTCATTACTGACATTGGCTAAAGAACTTGGATATAAAATTAAAGAACGGCCCATATCTGTTGATGAGTTGGAAACTGCATTCCTTACTAAAACAGTTACGGAAGCATTTGGCGCCGGCACGGCCGCAGTAGTTGCGCCTATTGAAACCATTCATATCAACGGTATCGATTTTACGTTGCCGGAGTATAGCCATGAAAGCCTGCATAGCAGGCTAAAACAAAAATTGGAAAATATCCGCTCAGGAAAAGAGCAAGACCTGTACGGATGGAACTCAGTTCTTTAAAGGCGAAAGCCTTTTTTTTAGTGAGAGGGGCCGGTCGAAAGACCGGCCTTTTATTGTCATCGTATCAGCACTGTCGTTCCTTTCATAAAAACTTTTTCGCCGGTTTCGCTGTTGGTGAAGCTTAACATCCATGCATATACTCCCGTTCCCTGCGGCATGCCCCCAACCTTCCCATCCCATTTTCTTGTCCAGTCCCTTGTTTCAAACACCAGTTGCCCCACCCGGTTAAATACCCTGAATACAAGACCGGTTGCTTTCAGTGCATTCAACGGATGCAAATAATCATTCAATCCATCCCCGTTAGGAGTAAAGGCAGTGGGCACGGCAATATAACAACTGCTGAGCACCGTTATTTTTTTGGTCATACTATCACGGCAGTTGGCCGTAGTATTGATAGCCGTAAGTTTTACCGTATAAATTGTTTCGCGGTTTGTGATAGGATAGTTTAATGCTGCCGGTGATTGCAGGTTGCTGGTAATGCCGCTGCCGAAACTCCATTCCCACCTGTTGGCGTTGTCGCTGCTTTTGTTTGTGAAATGTAATGTGTCTTCGGGGCAAATGATAGCAGGCATATCGAATGCAGCTTTCACTTTATTTTCCAGTGTGATCGTTTCAGTGGCCGTATCGCTGCACACTCCATTAGTGACGATCAGTTGAACCGTTTGTTCCCCGTTCGATGAAAATATCTTCACCGGGTTAGCGATATCTGAAGAAGAAGTATTATTAAATTTCCATTGCCGGTTGGTCACTCCTGCGGGAAAGGTTTGAAAAAAACGGACGGTATCTTCTTTGCATGACGTACTGACCGTGTAAGTAAATGCAGCCGATACAGAAGGTCTCCCGATAAATGGGATGGAAGACCCGGGCGGTATATAATTCCCGCACTCGTCAATAATAGGATTTCCATCTGTACCGTTACGCAGTACAAGCTGAAAAACACCACCCACTGTTAAGGGTGTCATTAAATGCAATTCAATTTCATTGGTAGTGGGAGATTGCGGGTTACTGGTATTGCAGTTAAACGTGATATTATCTATTGTTACGGGTTGCGGGCCTGTTATCATAAAATCACTTGCGTTCACCGCAATTGAATTGCATAGAACAGGTTTCCTGAATGTCAATTTTAATTTACCGGGTGAACAATCACGGGTCTGCAGGCTGTCGGGCAGTGCAGGATCGGTACTGGGCGGAAGAACAGGAATAGTATTCCCGGTTGCAATATAACGACCGCATTTATCCTGGATCGTGTTCATATCACTGCCGTTTTGAATAGTGAGGGTATAACTGGCAGCAGGAATACTGTTACTGAGTGTGATGATCACAAAGTTCGCTTCCCCGTCTGCATTGCAACTAACCGGGGAGGCTCCAATAACTGTAGCTCCTGTACTGATGGTAAAATCACTGCCATCAGGCGCAATAGTTGAACAGGCCATTTTTTTATTCAGCAATGCAAATACATACCTGCCATCACAACTGAGCCTTGCGTTGAAAAGGTCCGGTTCAATTGGATCAGTTACACTGGCTGTGCCGCCGTTGATAATAATATCGAAACCGGTGGGGAGATTAGTACGGTGGCTTACCAATAATAAATACTCATGGCCCTGTATAAGCACCGGCGTTTTACTGAACAGGTCCAGCCCGGGATCAGAACAGACCTTGGTATTGTCACCATTGGTAGATGCGCCTGTTTCCCCGGGTTCAGGTGACCAGTTGCAGGCCACAAAAAGACCGGGGTCCGTAAACACATCATCATTATTCCTGCCGCTGATATCAAACAATTGCCAGTCGAAATTATCAACCGGGTCATGTGGTGAGATCACAAAGCCCAATGTTCCCGCACTGAAACAGGTCATTTTAAACCAGGTCGGGTTCATATTGATAAAAGCGCCATTGCAGGGAACCGGGATGGCTGTTTGCCCGCAACCCGGGATGGAATTTTGAGTATATGAATTAGAACCGCATAAAAGGATGGCAGAGGAAGGTGTATGCCCTGAGCCTGTACAAACCTGGGCCGGCAAAATTTTTGCAAAACACAATAAGATCATAACAGGTAGGGCCTGTTTCATCATAGCGGTAAGCTGGTGTTATCAAAACGTAAGAAATGAATGCAGCGATGCCCTTGCATCCTGTAAATTACAAAACAATATTCACAAGGGTTGGCCCTATGGGTTTGTTGCTGATTTTGGAATTTTGAAATTTCGAAATTGTGAGATTGCTTTAGAGAAGCAACCGCTTCAAAGAACTGTTTCTGATGCTATCAGAAAAATTCGGTTGAAAGCAAATTTCCCAATTTCCCAATCGCCCTTTTCGAAATGATCACTACAAGCCACGCTACTTTGTTTTACATTCGCTAAACAGAAAAAAATATCATGAGAACGATCATTGTTACAGGGGCTTCCGGCAATTTGGGGCAGGCAGTTATAAAAAAATTTTTATCGGGAGGCTGTTCCGTTACCGGTACCCTTATTCCCGGCGACAAGACAGCTATGGATATAAAAGATAAAAATTTTGAAACGGTCGTGGTAGACCTGGTGAATGAAGAAGCAACAGCGCAGTTCATTGCATCTGTTACGGAAAAACATGGAAGTATTGATGCCGCTGTTCTTACGGTCGGTGGCTTTGCGATGGGCAAAATGGCTGATACCGGCATCTCAGAAATAAAGAAACAATACCAATTGAATTTTGAAACAGCCTATAATACGGCCAGGCCCGTTTTTAACCAGATGATGAAACAAAAAAGCGGGAGGATATTCATGATCGGTTCCCGCCCCGGATCGGATATGCACAGCAGTAAAGGAATGGTGGCTTATGGTCTTGCCAAATCATTGATCTTTCGTTTAGCGGAACTGATGAACGATGAAGCAAAAGGAACGAATGTTGTTACCAGTGTTATTGTTCCCTCTACGATAGATACAGCACAGAACAGGCAATCCATGCCGGATGCCAGTTTCAATAACTGGGTAGCACCTGCAGCTATTGCTGATGTAATTTATTTTTATTGTTCAGAAGAAGCTTCGGCCATTCGTGAGCCCGTCATCAAAGTGTATAATAATTCCTGATCTTTTTTAAAGGCAATAGCCGCAAAAAAAATTTAAATTTTCCGGGGATAATTTTTTAGTGTGCCCGGTTTTTCAGTTTAAACCAGTCTTTTTACTGCGTGTCTTAAGCTATCTTTTACACAGGCATGACTTATTGAAATTTCAGCCAGGGAAAAATTGGCAAAGTCTTTGTCTGCTGGTAAAAGCAATTAACCGTTACACACCGAAAACAATAAACAAAAAACTGTACAATTATGAAAAAGAAAGTATTTATCCTTAGTGTAATATTTGCGTCGCTGTTGTTTAATTCAGTATATGCGCAACAATCTTACGCTGTTATAAAAGGGGGGCTTAACGTAGCCAATGTTTCTGTCAGTGATGACGGGAATGTAGATGATGCAAAGGCGTTATCCAGTTTCCAGGTGGGATTAATGGGTGATCTCAACTTAACCCCTTGCTTTGCCATACAACCCGGTCTTATTTTTACCGGTAAAGGAACAAAGACACAGTCAGGCAATGAAGGAGATCTGAACTGGTACAGGGCAACCAGCAATCCTTATTACCTCGAGGTTCCTGTGAACTTTGTGTTCAAAACCCCGGGACGTTATAAATTCTTTGCCGGTGCAGGTCCTTATTTGGGCATAGGTATCTCAGGTAAGAATAAAGTGGAAGGCGCAATATTGGGAACAAGTTTCAGTTCGGAGGAAAACATTGAATTCTCCAATGACGATCCGGGTACCCTGAATGAAGAAGAAGGAGCAGGCTTTGGTATCATGAAACGTTTTGATTACGGGCTGAATGGTTTGATAGGCCTCGAAGCCGGCAGTATGGTGGTATCCGTTAACTATGGATTAGGGCTGGCCAAATTGCAATCAGGCAGCAATTCCGGAAATGACAATAACAATAAGCACCGTGTTCTCAGTTTTACGATCGGTCTCAAGCTATAAAATTTTTTCGGGGTGTTCTTCTAAAACGGCGTCTTCATGTTGAGGCGCCGTTTTTTTTTATCATCAGCCTGTTGCTAAAAGAGCTGTATTCATAACTAATAACTCTGAACTATCTTGCATCCCCAAACACAAAACCAGTAACCAGTAACCAGTAACCAGTAACCAGTAACCAGTAACCAGTAACCAGTAACCTCAAACTTCAAACCTCTATGCGCTGGATGAAATGGACAGGAACTTTAGCGGCCATTGCACTGATCATTGCCTGTTGTATGACCTGGGTGATCATTCCTTCAAAGAATATAACGGTTAGTGGCGTTGATACAGCAGGAACCAATTTTGGGAAACCCGCTTATTTTCATTTTATCATGGTCTTCGTCTTCCTGCTGTTTACATTTATTTCAACTGTTTGGGCAAAACGCGGCAACCTGGCGGTAACAGCCATCAACCTGGCCTGGGCCATCCGGAATTATTTTATTGTTACGCTTTGCAGGGGAGGGGAGTGCCCCGAAAAGAAAATAGCCATTTACCTGCTGGTAATCATGTCATTTTTAATGCTGCTATCTGCCTTATTCCCCGATGTCAAACCCAAACGTAAAACAACGTTAGCCTGACAAATGCAAGGGGGACAAAAAAGACCCCCGGTTATTTCTGTTATTGCCTGATTGTTACTACATTTAACGCTGGTAAAACTTTATAAAAGTCTTACTGTCCGTCCTGATCCCTCTGAATAATATTCAACAACTAAGTTCCGCCCTTTTTCTTACTAACCTTGTGCAGAGCATTGTCTGGTGTGAACATGCTGATGAAATCTTATCACACCGGTGCTTTGAGTTTTATTATCCTTCCATCCGCCAGAGAAATCTTTATTATTCTTTTCATTCCTGGAAAGCCATAAAAAGCTAAAGGCTTTGCCATGTTCCTTTTAAAAAGAAATGATTTGTAATGACCCGGAAGGCGACCCTGCTTTTTATTTTGATTTTTGTCACGCTTTTTCATGCGGCTTTGTCGCAGGTGACCGGCTATTCCTTTACCGCAAGCCCGGGAACTTATACGTCAATAACAGGCGGCACACTGATAACGCTTAATGGTAACGGAACTGACCCGGTACAGGATGAGGGTTATGCAAACAATATTCCGCTTGGATTCACTTTTAATTACCTCGGCGCTAATTACAATTCTATCAGTGCAAGTACAAATGGGTTTGCTTCATTCGGAACGCTGGTATCGGCATTTTTTTCAAATCATCTTTCATCAGGTGTTGCCGCAAGACCTTTATTAGCGCCACTATGGGAAGACCTGTCATTGTCAGCCGATACGGGTATGAAATACCTGACCACCGGCGCTGCCGGAAGCAGGATATTTACTTTACAATGGAGTAATGTTTTATATGATTTCGGAGCAGGCGCCGCTGCTTTATCTTTTCAACTGCGGCTTCATGAAACGATCAACAGTATTGAATTTATCTATAACCAGTTGCCCGGCGCTGTGCAGGATTTCAGCGGCGGCGCATCTATCGGGATCACCGGCCCCGCTTCCGGAAGCGGCAGTTTCTTATCATTGGATAACAGCAGTGCAACACCTGTTGCAAGCACAACCATTGCTACCAATACCATTGTTACAAGACCCGCAACGGGACAGATCTATACTTTTAACCCACCTGTTTGTGTGGCGCCGGGTAACCTGAATGCAACAGCCATCACCGGAACCGGGGCTACTATCAGTTGGACAAATGGAAACGCTACAAATTTTGAATATGCAGTAACTACCAGCGCTGTACCGCCGGCATCAGGCGCTGCAACATCTTTTACAACTGCATTTGCCGGGGGGCTGATCCCCGGGACACGGTATTACCTGCATGTCCGTAAAGATTGTTCAGGGGTAATGAGCGGCTGGGCCAGTCATTCTTTTACTACCAGCTGTGATGCTGCCA
>DATDIX010000329.1:0-6047 GCA_036520835.1 Chitinophagaceae bacterium
CATCATCTTTGCGCCTGCCTATGCTATCATTGCTGCTACATTAAGCGTACATAAAGTAAAAAACAGTTAGCCATGCATGCAAAAGGGAAAGTATACCTGATTCCTTCCCTGCTGGATGATGCCGGCATGGAAGGGATTCCACCCGCAATTGTGACAGCCGTAAAAGATTGCCAGGTTTTCTTTGTAGAAAATGAACGGACAGCCCGCCGCTATTTAAAGCGGGTATGGAAAGAAATGGTCATTGACGATCATAAATGGTTTACCATTCATAAAGCAGAAGAAGAGGTTCAAAATGCATTCAGGGAAACCCTTGACGAGGGAAAGAATATCGGCATTATCAGCGAAGCGGGTTGTCCCTGTGTGGCAGATCCCGGTCAACTATTGGTGGCCGTTGCCCAGGAAATGAATATAGTGATAAAACCATTGGTCGGCCCGAGTTCCATATTATTGGCCCTGATGGCAAGCGGTATGAACGGGCAGCAATTTCAATTCATCGGTTACCTGCCAATAGATAACCAGCAAAGAGTAAAAGCCATAAAAGAACTGGAAGCAGAATCGCAGAAAAAAAAATGCACCCAATTATTCATTGAAACGCCTTACCGCAACAACCAATTGGTGGAAACATTGATAAAAACCTGCAAACCATCAACAAGGTTTTGCATCGCAGCTGACCTGACAGGGCCGGGTGAATGGATCAGCACCAAAACAATTGCTGAATGGAAAAAAGAGAAGCTAGATATTCATAAACGACCGGCTATTTTCCTGCTTCTTGCAGAGTAGAGTACTGGTGATGAAGCAATGACCGGGTATTATTCTTGGCCAATGAAAAAACTTAAACTAAATGGCTGTCTCCTAAGCCAGTGACAAGTATCGCAACCAGGATCCATACTATCTTTCTCTTGTTCTCCTTGTGACTAAACTTTTTGCTGTTATTCGTGTCAAAAACAGTTGTTAGCTTAACAAAAAATTTGTGAGGTCAAACCAATTATTATTATACATTTGTACCCAATTTGCAATTTGACTTGTAAACATGAACAACATTCTGACACATACTAAACAATTCGCCTTCCATGCACCCATTACCAGTGGTGTGTATGCGGTGGGTTTTGATGTGTTTACTTTTTCCCGCCCCCGACGCCGCCCTGTATGCTGACAGGACGAACCCCTGACCAAGGTCCCTGTCAGTGAACTATCCCCGGAAAGGCAAACAAGGACTGGTCGTCACATATACAATCTAATATTTTCAAAAGTGGACAATCAACAAATTATCGTCAGGGTAGCACAACCGGATGATAAAGTTTATTCCAAGACAATTACCGATGAAATGGAGTCATCGGCCATGGCAAGAGGCACGGGTATCGCCAAACGTTCTCCTGAATATATCGAACAAAAGATAGATGAAGGCAAAGCAGTGATAGCGCTTACCACAGATGGTAAGTGGGTAGGCTTTTGCTATATTGAAACATGGAGCCACGGTGAATATGTGGCCAACTCCGGTCTTATTGTTGTTCCTGAACACAGGAAAAGTGGAGTAGCCAAACTGATCAAGCAAAGGATCTTCAACCTTTCCAGGCAGAAATATCCTGAAGCAAAGATCTTTGGGTTAACTACGGGGCTTGCCGTTATGAAGATCAATTCCGATCTCGGGTACGAACCTGTCACTTATTCTGAGCTGACACAGGATGAAGCTTTCTGGGCAGGTTGTAAAAGCTGTGTGAACTATGATATACTGATGAGCAAAGACAGAAAGATTTGTATGTGCACGGCTATGCTTTATGATCCGAAAGATCACTATGAGCCGGAAGAAACGAAAGAATTCTTCAAGGAAAATGTCAAAGGTTTTGAGCGATTGCTCCGCTTCAAACAATGGAAGTTGCTCCGCCCGTTCATGAAAAAAGACAAGAACGGTAACAATACGGGTAAACTCAAATCATTGTTTCATTTACTCCATTTCTAAGCCCCTAATCCGCCGGTTGGCGGAGTATTAGAATACAATCAATAAGATAAATAAACAACAAATAGATGAACAAGTCTGAATCAAATACGCTTAAGCCATCCCCTTTAGGGGCTGGGGCTAAAGTTGTTTTAGGTTTCAGTGGCGGATTAGACACTTCTTACTGTGTAAAATACCTGGGTGAGGACAAAGGATATGAAGTGCATAGCATCATTGTAAATACAGGCGGCTTTACAGAAGAAGAGTTAAAGCAGATCGAGGCACATGCCTACAAACTGGGTGTTAAATCGCATAAAACAGTAAATGCTGTAAAAAGCTATTACGACAGTATTGTCAAATTTCTTATTTACGGCAATGTATTAAAGAATAATACTTACCCGCTGAGTGTAAGTGCGGAGAGACTGAGCCAGGCCTTGCATATTGCCGATCATGTGGAAGAACTGGGTGCCACAGCTGTAGCACATGGCAGCACTGGTGCAGGCAACGACCAGGTGAGGTTTGACATGATCTTTAATATCATGATCCCCGGCGTGGAGATCATTACTCCCATCCGTGACCTGAAACTCAGCCGCGAACAGGAAATAGAATACCTGAAGAGCAAGGGAGTGGAGATGAATTTTGCCAAAGCGGCTTATTCTATTAATAAAGGTTTGTGGGGAACAAGCGTTGGCGGAAAGGAAACACTTTCATCAAAAGGTATGTTACCCGAAGAAGCATGGCCTACACAAGTAACGAAACATGGTACCGAAGAAGTAAAACTGCATTTTGGAAGAGGAGAATTGAAAAAAGTCAATGATAAACCTTTTCATCACCCTTCTGAAGCTATTCAGTATTTGCAAACCATCGCCGGGCCTTATGGTATCGGTCGTGATATACATGTCGGTGATACGATCATTGGTATAAAAGGCCGTGTCGGTTTTGAAGCCGCAGCGCCGATGGTCATTTTGAAAGCCCATCATGCACTGGAAAAACATGTGCTGACCAAGTGGCAACTGACCTGGAAGGATCAATTGGCGCAATTCTATGGCAACTGGTTGCATGAAGGACAGATACTGGACCCCGTAATGAGGGATATTGAAGCTTTTTTGGAAACAACACAAAGAAATGTAACCGGTGATGTATTCGTTCAGTTGCATCCTTATCGTTTCCAGGTCATAGGTATTGAATCAGTTCATGACCTGATGAGTGCCCGGTTTGGAAAGTACGGCGAAATGAATACCGGCTGGAGCGGTGAGGATGTAAGAGGCTTCAGCAAGATATTCGGCAACCAGACCATGATCTATCACCAGGTAAAAGAGGAAACCGATGGCAAACATTAACCCCTGATTCGAAATAAAAAGAATACATGAAGATAAAAGCAGGTATAATTGGAGGTGCCGGATATACGGGCGGTGAATTAATAAGACTCTTGTTAAATCACCCCGGTGTGGAAACTGCTTTTATTCACAGCCGCAGCAATGCAGGCAAGCCTGTTCATTCGGTTCACCAGGACCTTCTCGGTGACACTGACTTAATATTTACCGGTAAATTATCGGATGACATTGATGTGCTTTTCCTGTGTCTTGGTCATGGTGAATCAAAAAAATTTCTTGCTGAAAATAAAATAGCCGGCAAAATAAAGATCATTGACCTGGCAAATGATTTCAGGTTGAAGAAAGATGCCGGTTACCAGTTACCGATAACCGGTAACAAGGAACCGGTAACAAGGAATTTTGTATATGGTCTGCCGGAGTTGAACCGTGAACAGATCAAAAAGGCTGACAATATCGCTAATCCGGGTTGTTTTGCTACCGCTATTCAATTGGGCCTGTTACCTCTTGCAAAGGCCGGCTTACTCAATGATATTTATACAACAGGTATTACCGGTTCTACCGGTGCAGGACAAGGCCTCTCACAAACGTCTCATTTTAGCTGGCGGGCCAATAATATACAGGCATATAAAACTTTAACCCATCAGCACCTGGGTGAAATTTATCAATCGCTGAATCAATTACAGGAAAACTTTCTGAACACCCCTTTAGGGGATGGGGGTATCAGCTTTGTTCCCTGGAGAGGTGATTTTACCAGGGGCATATTTATCAGTTCTACTCTTCATTGCGATCTGAGTATTGAAGAAATTAGTGTTTTATATAGTTCGTTTTATAAAGGCCATCCTTTTACCCATGTAAGTAAAGATCCTATTTTCCTGAAACAGGTGGTCAATACGAATAAGGCAGTAATACAACTGGAAAAAGCCGGAAGCAAGTTAGTCGTTCATTCTGCCATTGATAACTTACTAAAGGGCGCCAGTGGCCAGGCCGTGCAGAATATGAACTTGCTGTTTGCCCTTGATGAAAAAACAGGTCTTCAACTCAAACCCACCGGTTTTTAAAATGATGAAGAAAGATTCTTTATACAAGCTGTTGAAGAAAAAAGAATCTATCGGTTTACTCTGCAATCAATCCGGCTGGCACACATATACAGGAAAATATACTTTCCAGTCACTGGCTGAACAAGGTCGCCTTAAAAAAGTCTTTATCCCTGAGCATGGTTTATTTGGAGAACTGCAGGACCAGGTAAAGCTGGATGACACTTCTGCTTACAAAGATCTTGCGGATAATATCGAATGGATATCCCTGTACGATTCAACCGGCCATTCGCTGACAGCCAGTTCAGAACAATTATCAGGACTTGATACGATCATTATAGATATACAGGATGCAGGATGCCGTTACTATACTTATACGAGTACAGTATGGCTATTATTAAAAAAGATAACTGAGCTCCGTCTTGCTATCACTATTGTTGTACTGGATAAACCCAACCCGGCCGGAAGACAGGTGGAAGGGTCCAGGATCACTAAAGAATATGCTTCTTTTATCGGAACAGAAGGCTTACCCCATCGTCATGGACTTACCATTGCTGAACTCTGCAATTATTTCAGGGACAAATTGAAGGGTAATTGGGAACTGGCAGTCAGTGTTATCAAGAAAAAAGAAATTGTCTTTATTTCGCCTTCCCCAAATATACCATCTGTAACCACATGTTCTTTATATAGCGGTCAGTGTCTTTGGGAAGGAACTAATATCAGCGAAGGCAGGGGAACAACTCTTCCTTTTGAAACGGTTGGCGCCCCTTTTTTAAACTGGGTATTTTCAGAAGACTGGAATAATAGCCACCACCCTGTTTATAATAAAAACTGTTACCTGAGGCCTTTACTTTTTATACCAATCTTTCACAAATTTGCCAATGAAACATGTCACGGGCTGCAACTGCTGGTACATGAAATAAAAGAATATCACTCTCTCGCTCATTCCCTGCAATTGATAAAGTATATAAGGGGAAAAACACCGGCATTTGGATGGCGACCCGGAAAATATGAGGACTTAAATGATAAAAAAGCTATTGAACTGCTGGTAGGCGATCAGTTACTGCTTGACTATTTGGATAATAAAGCAAGCTGGAAAGAGGTAAAACTGAAGTTGGACGACGAAGAAAGGAAATGGATAAAAGAAGTTTCGCCATTCCTGATTTATAAATCACCTTTACAAAAATTGAAAATTAAATAAATGAACTTATTTGACGTTTATCCGCTGAATGACATCACTATTGTCAAAGCCAAAGGCTCTTATGTGTGGGATGATAAAGGCGAGCAGTACCTTGACCTCTATGGCGGTCATGCGGTGATCAGTATCGGCCATACCCATCCGCACTGGGTTCAGCGAATCGAAGACCAGTTGGAAAAGATCGCTTTCTATTCCAACTCCATTAATATCCCCCTGCAGCAGCAGCTGTCCGATAAATTAGGAAAGATCTCCGGTAAAACGGATTACCAGCTTTTCCTTTGCAACTCAGGTGCAGAGGCAAATGAGAATGCTCTGAAGCTGGCAAGTTTTCATAATGGAAGAAAAAAAATAATCGCTTTCAGCAAATCATTTCATGGCAGGACTTCGCTGGCCGTTTCTGTAACAGATAATAAAAATTATATCGCCCCGGTCAATGAAACAGATAATGTGATCTTTCTGCCTTTCAATGATCAGGGTGCCCTGGAAACCTGTTTCAAAGAAAATGGTAAGAACATATCATCCGTCATCATAGAAGGCATACAGGGTGT